>DAOUGF010000258.1:0-7964 GCA_034429295.1 Chloroflexaceae bacterium | reverse complement strand
AGCCGCTCGACAAGCGCCTCATCGGAGAGGCGCTTGGGTATCAGCGGGAGTGTACCACTGACGCCGATGAGCACGTCGGCATCGTCCACGCTGGAGAGCGGCGCGATCCGCAACTCCGGCTGCTCGACGCGAAGCCGTGCGGCAAGCAGCGCCCCGTCCATATCGGGTAGCCGATAATCGACGAGCACGAGCGCAATGACGGCGCCCTGCTGGATCAGCGTTCGCACCTGTGACAGCCCCGCCGAGGCATGGTAGGCGCTTACAAAGCGCACCTCCGGCATCAGCTGCGCCAGGCGATGGTGGACTGCGAGATCATCATCGATCACCACGACGATCGGCGTCATCATCCTGAATCGGGTTGGCTCGTGATTGGCAGCGAGATCATGACCGTCGTACCACAACCCGGGCCGGGTGACTCAACGCGCAACTCGCCTCCGTGGCGCAAGATGATCTGCTGCGCCCCGTGCAATCCCAAGCCAATGCCCTCGTAGCGCGCCCCTTGGGCAGCCCGGAAGAAGGCTGTCCCGAGCGCATCGAGATGCTCTGGCGCGATCCCGATGCCGGTATCGCTCACACAGATCCCGACCTCAGTTTGGCTCGTCGTTGTGGCGAGGCGGATCAGGCGCGTTGGGCAGCCACGGGTATATTTCAGCGCGTTATCGAGCAGGTTGGCGACAGCCCGCTCGATCAGCTTCGGATTGATCCAGAGCGGAGGTGTTTCGTCCAGATCGACGGTGAGAATCGCATGCTCACGGTGCGCCAGGTGCTGGTAGCGCCCCGCAAGCTGCGCCAGCAGCCCGGTCAGGTCTGTGTGCTCGCGCTGGAGCGTCAGCTGCCCCTCGCGGAGCTTGGCGCTGAGGAGCATGTCGTCGACAAGGTCGTGGATGAGCTGCAGCTCGCCGCTGAGGGCCGCCCGCGAGCTGGCCACGCTCTCTCTCGCATGCCTTCGCCCGTTGAGCATGTTCTGGCCCTCAGCGGCACGGGCCGGCAGCACGTCAGCGAGTAATGCCGCGCAGTTGCGCACGGCCGCCGAGACATCGTGGGCGATGGCGCGCACCGTCGAGCGGAGCAGCTGCTCTGTCTGCTGCAGGCGAGCGTTGCTGGCCGCCAGCTCTGTCGTCCGTTCAACCACCCGCTCCTCGAGCTCTCGCGCAGAGCGCTGGAGCGCGGTGTGCATGGTGAGCCACTCGGCCACCGCACGTAGCGCCGCGTAAGCGAGCCCGAGTAAGAGCAGGCTGAGTGGCAGCAACTCGATGCTCACACGACTGCTCATCACGACAATGACACCGACCAGCGAGGGGATCACCGCAACCCATTCTGTCTTCAGATGGGTTACAGCGATCCGCCAGAAGGAGACACTGCTGCCGACGGCGATGAGGAGCGCGTCCATGGAGAGGCCAAAGGCGTGAAAGCCGCTGATCAAGGCGAGCGCACGAAGACTTCCGCCCGGCTCGAGCAGGCTCTGTGCGCCATCGGGTAGAAGCGCTTGTTTCAGCGCCAGGGCCACCGTGTAGCTTGTTGTGACCTTATTCGCGTTGAAGAGATATCCGAGAGGCTGGTGCGTTCCTTTCTGCACCCAGCGGATAAGGATATCAGTCAGCAGGATTATGGGCAGCTGGAGCGGTCCGATCAGGAGTACCGCGATCACGAACGCGGCATCAGAGATATCGAGATAGACCGGAGAGTCGCGGGTGGGTGTTTCGAACGAGATGCTGAAGAAGCTAGTGATCGCGTAAAGGCCTGCTACGGATAGGACCAGAGACGCCGTGGCCGACGACCACGGCGTCCTCAGGCCCTTGCTTCCGATGACAACGAGCGCCACAGCACTCACAGCGGTGCTACTAATCAGGTATGTGCGCTGCAGCTGTGAGAATGCCACTACCAGTGCTCCGCCGCTCCCTGCCTCCGTGATACACCACAGTCGTGCGGCACGCTACCACCCACACTGACAGTGTCTCCCCATCGGTCTGCACTCCTCAGGAAAGCTGTTGGTCGATACATCTGGAGCTCCTGCGGCTGCCTGCGTGACCGTCGGTGCTCCGAAGACGCCATACGCCAGGGCTGTGAGGATGAGGCCAAGTGTGAGCTTCCGCCGTAAGACAATGATCAGCGCCATGTGTCTGCTCCTTGCGCTATGAGCCCACCCGGTATGTCATTCCTGCTCCGCCAGCCAGGCAGACCAGTCATTGAGAAGCTGTTCGAGCGAGACGGCGTAGACCTGCTCGACGGCGCTGTCAAGCCGGGCGGCGCCGATACCCGGCGTCGCGCTATAGGTCTCGGCCAGCACCCAGATGGAGTTCAGCCCCGCCCGCTCGACCAGGTACACGACAAGCAGATGCGCTTGCACATAGGCGGTGCGACGATCTCCCGGTGGCAAGCGATCCATGTGCAACAGGTCGCGCTGATCCGGCGCCTCCATCGGAAGCCAGGTTGTTGAGGCGATCACCTGAGGCGATGGCCGTGGTTGGGCAACATACTCCGCGATGCCCTCGAGGAGCCACAGCGGGATCTTGGTATGGTCGATGTGGCCGCGGTGGGTGGCCCAATGGGCGAGTTCGTGGATGAGCACCCGGCTCAGGTGCTCATACGGGTCGAGCGCCGGGTCGATGTAGGGATAGACGGCCGAGCCCGGTAGGGAGAGCACCAACTGGTCAGGCTCGCCGGGCGTGTACAGGCCGGTCGTGAACGAGTCCAGCGTTGGCGGGAGATGAGCGGCGGGCTTGAGCGTGACGCGAACGGGCTCATCTGGGAGCGGTCCGAGCGTGGCTTCGATCGTATCAAGCGCCTGCCGGAAACGGGCCTTCAGGTCGATGCCTCTCTCCTCCAGCCAAGGGTAGGTGACGACGGTCAGCGGCCCAATGCTCTCAGTCTGCGGCTCGCCTAGCTCTTCCTGGTACGGCTCGGAGAACAGCCAGGCGCCCGAGCCATCTGAGCGAAACCAGCGCTGCGTTATGAGCCCATCGGGGCGTGCGATTGTCACTAGGGCAAGCGATGGGGTGTGGTAGACAACTTCCTGGACGGTGTAGGCCGTGCCGGTGGGCGAGTGTGGGTCATCGAGGAAGCGCTGCTGGTCGCCGAGGATGCGTCGCAACGCCGGGATGTTGGGGTCGACAAGGGCGGCAATGGGCTCGGTGCCCTCGCGGTTCACGAGCGCATAGCCGTCGAGGGTTGCCTGGATGGCTGCCCAAGTGGGATCGACCGTAGGTGTCGCGAGCGCCGTCGGTGTGGCGCTGCTCAGCACTGTCGCTGAGGACTGCGGTGCACCCGTTCCACTTGCGCAACTGGCCAGGACTACAGCGAGGAGCAGGCCAGCCAAACTGGAGCGTGTGACACGCGGCATGAAGTGGTATGGTGGCCGAGATGCTCTCGACGTTGGGCGCGCCGGCGCTTCGCCGTACCTTTCAGTGAAACAGGTCGAGCTGTGCGCTGCGGTGCCTTGGGGCGTCCGGCCGTTGCGGTCGCTAGTTAAAATTTCATCAATGGAGAGGCGCCGACATCATAGCAGGGCAGATGCCGTTCGTCTAGATAGAAAGCGCTTGAAAAGTGGGACAATAGTCCTATATTGTCCCTACCCGGCTAATATTCTCTCCCCTCTATGGTACTTGAGTAGACACTATCATTGCTCGGATGTCTTTGCAAAGCGGCATAGACACTTAGCTCTGTAATCCAATCCAAAAACAAACCGTGCAATTCAAGAGATGATGCCACAGAAACACTTCAAACACGTGCATCAATGAACCTATAAGAAGGATAGCGCGCACACCACCAAGTCTAGGTCCATGTACGTTGCTCATCAGGTTGGCTTCAGACTACGCTTACCGACATCATCCTAGGATGGGCAACCGCCTGCGGG
Organism: Chloroflexaceae bacterium; assembly: GCA_034429295.1. GTDB lineage: Bacteria > Chloroflexota > Chloroflexia > Chloroflexales > Chloroflexaceae > OHK40. Next base: position 4,111 of record DAOUGF010000258.1, on the reverse strand, counting down.
AATGGAGCCTCGCAAATGTGGGCGGCGTCCCAATAGAAGTTGGCATCAGGTGTGCTTGCTTGAGGTGACCTGCACGCGCCGCAGGCTTGGGCTCGCGGCAACAGGCAATCGCAGGAGGAGACACCGATGACCCAACAGGAGCTCGCCCCAAAGCGGGAGATCCGCCGCTTCGACATCTTCGCGGAGTGGAACCGGCTGAAAGGGCGGACGAAGGCGAAGCTGAGCGAGGCCGACGCTCAGGCCTACGGGCTCGCTGTGGCGAAGATCGTGGCGGCGCGGAAGTTCTCTGGCCACGACCCGGCACAGGCCAAGGAGCTGAGGCGGAAGGCCAAGGAGGAGGACGTGGGCGAGCCCTGGTGGGAGCATCTGGGCTCGGCCGATGAGTTCGCCCGCAAGGTGGTCGGTCGGATGGGCGAGGCGTTCTACCGTGAGGTGTTCCAGCCGGCGGTGCTGCGGGCTTGGGAGGGCGGCCAGCGCTACGAGGAGATCCGCGACGCTCTGCGCGAGCCCTGGAACCGCCAACTGCGCGAGGGGAAGACGGCCAGCTCAGGGAAGCGACGCGGCTAGCGATTGGCATATCAACATGAGTCGGCCCTCAGGCGACCTGTGGACTCTGCGGCGATCTGCTCCTGGAGGGTCGCGACGACCTCTACGCGGAACTCTGCGCAGCTTGCGCCCAGCGGCAGCCGAAGGGCCGTCAGCGCGAGAAGCGACGAACGAGGCACAGGTTCAGGAGCGTTTTGCTCGGTGATCTACCTTGTACCCTACAGTCTGTTGACGTTCGGATAAGAGCGCTGAGCGAACAGAAGAACGCGCATAACGCCTGCCCACGACGTCAGACACCCGTAAACTGCTTGCCTGCCGGCAGTCGGTGGGCCAGGACGACACACAATCGCCTTGGCCCTATCCGCTCGCTCATCGGGAGGAGTATGTACTTGCTCGCTGGAGCGCGTGGCCAAGGTTGGCCTCGCGTCTGGACATCCGGATGTGGAAGATCACCCTGGCTGTGCCGCCTCCCACGCCGCCACGATCTTGCGGTGGTGAGGCACGTTTTCGAGGAACGAGCGCCGCATCGCCTTGTCGCTAATCCGCGCGGCCCGCTCCTGGAGCCTAGCGTATGCCTCCCCGAGCACCTCCGCGGCGCGCGGGTCATCGACCGCGGCCAGCACCTGGTAGCAGGTCAGGAGGATGCGCAGCGGCTCTTGACCTTCGAGCAAACCATCGTCTGCGAGGTAAGCCAGGATCGCCTCGATATGCGCCAGCGCATCGGGGAGATTGTTCTCGGCGAGGGCAACGCGGGCCAACCCGGCCTGAGGCTCGCTTGCCAGATCTCGATCACCCTGCTCGCGATAGAGCGTTAGCGCTGCTGTATATGCCGTTACCGCTTCCTCCAACCGTCCCACGCTCAGCAGGATATCACCGAAGATGTTCTGGGCATAGGCTACCGGCTCGCGTTTGCCCAAGGATTGGAACACATCGACCGCCTGTCGGTTGTAGCGCTCTGCGGTGCCCTCATCGCCAAGCCTGAAGCAGATACGACTCAGGAGTTGGAGTGTATAAGCCTCATGCTCAGGTGCACGTGTTGTTTGGACAAGCTTGAGTGACTGTTCTGCATACCCACGTGCTTCGTGATAATCACCAAGTGCCGTGGCAATTCGACCAAAGGTATGGAGCGTTGTGATTTCGATGAGTAGATCTCCTATTTCGCGTGCGATGGAGGGTGTAAGATAAGTTGTGTAAGCGGTGCGTTCTGAGCAGAGCCAGTTTGGGGTATACTACCGCCTTCTGCTGGCACGAAAAGGAATGACACCATGGCTGACACACGACGTACGACGACCGGGCGCAGCGTGCCTGAGGCTGAGGTCGAGAGCCCTGCGACGAACCTGCCAGCAATGCCCTCGGCCGAACGGGTCCAGCAGGAGCTGGCCACGGCCAAGAGCCTCGACGACTTCTTCGGCAAGGAGGGCATCTTCGCCCGGCTGTTTGCCTCCACCATCGAGCAGATGCTGGAAGCCGAACTCACCGCTCACCTCGGCTACGAGCGCTACGCCGCCGACGGCCGCATACAAAGGCAACAGCCGCAACGGTAAACGCACCCGCAACCTGCGCACCTCGGCCGGCGATACCACCATCACTGTCCCTCGCGACCGCAACGGCAGCTTCCAGTCGCCCTTGTTGGAGCCCTACCAGACCAGTACCAACGAGCTGGAGGACAAAATCATCGCGCTCTACGGCAAAGGGCTGTCCGTGCGCGACATTCAGGCCACGCTCAAGGACCTCTACGGCGTAGATGTCTCGCCTGCGACGTTGAGCGCGGTCACCGACAAGGTCTGGGAGCTGGTCGAGGCGTGGCAGAACCGCCCGCTCGCCGCAGTCTACCCAATCATCTACCTCGATGCGATCCATATCAAACTCCGGCGTGACGGCAAGATCCAGAATACGGCCGTGTATGTGGTTCTGGGGGTCGACCTTGAGGGCAAGCGCGATGTGCTGGGCCACTGGGTGGGCGACGGGGCCGAGGGCGCCAACTTCTGGCTGAGCGTGGTGACTGAACTGCAAGCCCGTGGGGTTCAGGACGTGTTCCTGGCGTGTGTGGACGGGCTAACCGGCTTCAAGGCGGCCATCCAAGCGGTGTTCCCCAAGACGGCCATTCAGCGCTGCATCATCTACCAGGTGCGCTACAGCCTCCAGTACGTGACCTGGAACGACCGCAAGGCGTTTGTCCACGACCTGCGGGCGATCTACCAGGCGCCGACCAGGGAGGCGGTCGAGACGGCGCTGTTGCAGCTGTCCGAGAAGTGGGGAGCGAAGTACGCGATTGCGGTGCGCTCGTGGGAGAGCAATTGGGAGGACCTGGCGACGATGTTCGAGTACTCGGCCGACATCCGGCGGCTGATCTACACGACCAATGCAATTGAGGGCTACAACCGGCAGCTGCGTAAGGTGGTGAAGACCAAGGGCGCGTTCCCGACCGCTGAGGCGCGCAAGCTGCTGTTCCTGATCACGCGGGACATCACCCGCAAGTGGACGATGCCGCCGAAGAACTGGGCCTGCATCCTCAACCAGCTCGCTATCCTCTTCGAGGGCCGCTTTCCGCTCAGCTAATAGGGAAAACGAGGCCGTTTACACAACCTACTTGACAGACCCCTTAGCCTTGTTCTTGCCGGTCGCTACTCGCAGGCACCTCTGCTCTTCCATCATGAGGGCGGTCACACCCCTCCCTCACCGCGGTTGACTGTTGTAGCACAACACCATCTCCTCAACGCCCAAGGCAGCAAACTGCTAAGTCCAGGACTGGCGAAAGACGATGAGACCCTGTTGCCTTAGTGTCGGTGTATCGACCGCGCTAGCTTCACAGAGCTCGAGCGCACCGAGCACCTTGAACATCACCTCTGTATCGTCATCCAATCTTGATGCTTGCTCTCTAGCCTAGAGACCAACCACATGTTATACTTAGGCTACCGCATTATTTTCAATAGCGATTGTGATAATACCTGCCGATCTAGACAGGGGCTCACCCAGTGAGGAGCTGCTATGTCGTCTTCGGCGCCCTCGACCACACCCATCTTGCCAGCGCTCTCCACATTGCGGTCGCGAATCTCCTTGCGCCTCCTCAGTGATACCGTGCTCCCAGCTTATAAAGGGGCACTCCTGCGCGGCGGGTTCGGGTTCGCGTTTCAGCGCTCCTCCTGCCCACAGACATGCTGGGGCCGCTCAGAGGAGTGTAAAGTCGTTGAAGCATGCCCCTTCCGCCAGATCTTTGAGCCCCCGCGGCCTCACGGCCTTGAACAGCTTCACGACCTCAAAGATGCGCCCCGCCCATTTGTGCTCGAGCCTCCGCTCGACAAGCGCCGCGCCTACCGGGCCGGCGACGTGCTCGAGTTTCACCTGGTGCTGATCGGCCGCGGGATCGACTTCTTGCCGCACTTTATCTTCGGCTTCGAGCAACTCGGGCGGATGGGCCTCGGACAGCAGCGAACCCAAGCCCGGCTCGAGCGGGTCGAGGCGCTCGAGCCATATCAGCCGATCGGCCGCGTTATTTATCGCGATGGGGAGATCCTGAGTGACACTGAGCTCCCGCTGCTGTCACTCGTCGAGCTGCACAGGCGGG
>DAOUGF010000257.1:0-9375 GCA_034429295.1 Chloroflexaceae bacterium | reverse complement strand
GGAGGATGTACGACATATAGTCGCTGCCCTCCACCTCGCTGATCATCCCCCGCATCCCCACCCCGAAGAGCACCACCCACAGCACCGACTGCAGCGCCAGCCCAACCAGTTCCTCCTGGCTGCGGAGGAACTTCAGCATATGCTTATGCCAGATCACATATGTCGCGTACATACCACGTTCGCGCTTTCGCGTCTTCCCTTTCGCGTCTTCTCTTTCGCATCTTCGCGGCTTCGTTTCGCGTTTTTCGTGGCGCAGTTTCGCGCCTTTCGCGATCCAAACTCCCAAACCCCCAAACGCCCAAACGCCCCCCTAATCCCGCAGCGCCCGCCCCGTGTGGTGCAGGAACACATCGCCCAAGCTCGGCCTGGCGACCGTCACATCCTCCACTTGGAAGCCATTGCCGCTAGCCGTGCCCAGCACATCGGCGAGGCGGCGGCTGCCGCTGTCCACATAGACCATCACCAGTTCGCCGTGGGCCTCGACATCAACCCGCTGCACAAACGGCAGCCTGCCGACGGTCGTCACAAAATGGCCGCGCTCACCGCGGCCACGCACGCGGATCACATCGGCGCCCATACTCGCCACCAGGCGCTCCGGCTCGCCCTCGGCCACCACACGTCCCTTGTCAATAATCGCCACGTGGCCGGCGAGGGCCTCGGCCTCGTCCATGTAGTGAGTGGTGAGCAGCAGCGTCAGGCCGCGGCTGCGGTTCAGCTCGCGGATATAGCTCCAGACGCCGGCGCGGTTCTGCGGGTCGAGGCCTTGGGTTGGCTCGTCGAGGAACAGCACCGCCGGGTCGGTCATCAGGCCGCGGGCCAGCTCGAGGCGGCGCTTCATACCCCCGGAGTAGGTTCGAGTGCGCCGGTCGATCGCCTCTTCCAGCTGCACCAATTCGACCAGCTCGGCGATCCGGCGGCGGCGCAGCTCGCCGGGCAGGCGGTAGAGCCGCCCGTGGATATCCAGCACCTCGCGGCCCGTCAGATCCTGGTCGAGCACGATCTCCTGGAAGGTCACCCCGATCCGTTGCCGCACCTGATCGGCCGCTCGCACCACATCGAAGCCGGCCACCCGTGCCTCGCCGGCCGTGGGCGGCGTGAGCGTGGTGAGGATACCGATCGTGGTAGTTTTTCCGGCGCCGTTGGGACCGAGGAGGGCGAAGATCGCGCCTTCCGGCACGGCCAGGTCGATCCCGCTCACCGCCGTCAGATCGCCGAAACGTTTCACGAGGCCCTTCGCCTCGATAGCATAGGCTGTCATTGAACACTCTTTTCATGCGCCTGTGGCCCACGATTCGGGCCTGGCGCCGGGCCCTGCAGGGCCTCGCCGACGAGCGTCATTGTACCGCAGTTCGTCCGCCGGCCCCTCCGGCCGGGCAGAAACCCTTGACACCTGGGGCGGCTTCGGCTACACTGGAGTAGCACAAATGATCTACTCTTATAGCCCTGGGGGCTCTCCGCATGGCGCGAGATCTGAACAAAGTCCAGCTCACGGGCCGGCTCGGGGCGGACCCGGCGCTGCGCTATACCGCCCACGGCAGCGCGCTCGTCACCTTCAGGGTGGCCTCGAACCGCACATGGCGCACCGCTGCGGGCGTGAGCCGCGAGGATACCGAGTGGTTCCGCGTGGTTGTGTGGGATCAGCTGGCGGAGCAGTGTCACAAGCAGCTCAGCCGTGGCGCCCATATCTACGTCGAGGGCCGCCTGCAGACGCGCCAGTGGGACGATGAGGCCGGCCAGACGCGCATGGCCGCCGAGGTGATCGCGAGCGAGGTGATCGTGCTGTCGCCCTCGCCCAACGCTGCCTCGCGCTCCGCGCCGGAGCGCCGCCCTCCGCCCCGCAGCTCCAAGGTGCGGCCAGCGGCCCCCCCGCCCGAGCTATCGTCCGATGACCCGCCCCCCGTGCGGCTCACCGAAGAAGATCTGCCGATCTGAGCCGTAGAATCGTAGCCCGCAGTTTGTCGCGCAAGCGAGCGCCAGGCCGAGCGATAGCTGCGCGCTCGGCCTGGCGTTGGGCTAGAGGCTATCTGTACTGTTTCATCACCCTGGCGCCTGCTCTCGCGCCTTCAAGCTGTGTGCTTGGAGGCGCGGCTCAGCGGCGCCGGTGTGCCAACCTGGCACAACTACGGACTACTGCTTGGCGGGGTAGATCGTAATCTTCCGGTTCTCGCCCTCGCCCGAGCTCTCCGTATAGATCGTCTTATCGTCCCGCAGAGCGAGGTGGACGATCCGGCGCTCGTAGGCGGCCATCGGCTCAAGCATAATTGGGCGGCCAGTCTGGCGAACGCGCTCGGCCATGCGGCGGGCGAGCCCCTCGAGTGACTCCTGGCGGCGCTGGCGATAGTTGCCCACATCGACGACGATCTGCGGCCACTTCTGCACCCGCCGGCTCACCAGCAGGTTCAGCATGAACTGCAGCGAGCGCAGCGTCTCGCCGCGCCGGCCGATCAGCAGACCCATCGCCTCCTCGTCGGCCCCCTCGACATGGAGCGTGATCGTCTCCTCGATGTCGCCTTTCTGCCCGGGCACCCGGGTGACCACGGGGGTGACGTAGGCGTGGATATCCATACGCTCAAGGAGATCCTCGAGCGTCTTGCGGGCGATCGCCTGCAACTCCTCGAGATCCTCACTGGGAGGGGCCTCGGCTGCCTCGTCCTCGTCGTCATCGACAACCGTAACGCGGACAAGGGCCTCATCGCCCGACTCGCCCGAGTCCAGCACCGCGATCGCCACTTCATCGCGGTCCTTGCCGAGCTGGGCCAACGCCAGCTCTACAGCCTCAGCGACGGTGCGCGCGCTGATCTCGATGCTCTTCATACCGTTCCCTCGTCGATCTGTAGGATCTGCTGATACTGCCGACAGGCAGCGGGTGTCGCGTTCGCGCTGTCACCATCTTCGGGGTGCAGTTTAAGCGCTGCGCGCCACGTCGTAACGCGCCATTCGCGATCCAAACCTCACCGTCGCCTGCGTGGCTTGCGTGGGTTGGGCTGCGGGCGTCCCTGTGTCCGGGCCTCCTCGATAGCGCGCTCCTCGGCGCGCCCTGCGCTCGTGCCGGGTGTGGCGGCCTCCGTGGCGGGCTCCTTCGCCTCGGTGAGCGGACGCATCACGCTCCAGAAGTCGGCGCGGGGCGGGGCGGCCGTGGCGGCGTCGGCGCCCGCGGCGGCTGGGGCCAGGGTTGTGGGCGCGCCGCTCGGCTTGCCGTCTGGCGGGAGGAACTTAAGATAGTTCGCCAGCGAGCCCCAGCCCGAGGTGAAGTACTGCTGGATGACGCCGACGAGGCTGCTTACCACCCAGTAGAGCACCGCCCCCTGCGGGAAGGTGAAGGCGATATAGCCGAACACCAGCGGCATGAACATCATCATCTGGGTCATGGCCTTCTGCTGCGGGTCCTGAACCCGCGGCGTGGCCATCAACGTCTGTACCAGCTGGAGGAGCACCGAGAGCACAGGCAGCACTAGGTAGACAAGGCCGGCGAAGCCCGCGGCGCCGCCGAAGGCCGGGGTGCCGTAGTCGATGATCCCGAATAGCCGCTGCGAGAAGAGCGCCTCGGTCGCCGGGTCGGCCAGCATCTGTGCGGCGCCCGCGCTGAGGTACTGCCGCTGATCGGGCACCATAATGTGGTACACCGCCTGGTAGACGCCGAAGAAGATCGGCAGCTGTAGCAGCAGCGGGAGGCAGCCGCCCACCGGGTTGATCTTATACTCCCGGTAGAGCTTGAGCGTCTCCTCCTGGAGCTTCTGAGGCTCCTTGCCGTACTTGCGCTGCAGCTCCTTGATCATCGGCTGCAGCTCCTGCATCCTGCGGCTCGAGCGGATCGAGCTTAAGGTGAGAGGCAGGATGACCAGGCGCGCAATGATCGTGAAGATCACGATGCCGAGGGCCACATTGCCCGTGAGGGAAGAGAACCAGATCAGTGCCTGCTCGAGCAGGCCAACAAATCCCGACCAGATACCGCCCATATAGGAATCCTCTACTCTGTTGGTTCAGCGGGCGGGTCGCCCGTGGCCGCTGTGGCTGTGCTCGCCACAGCGGCCTCATCGTTCCAGATCTGCGCTCGCCGCAGCAGCTGCTCCACAGCCTGGGAGATATTGGCAAATGGGGCGTTGAGCAGCTCCGGGCTACGGGCCACAAAGACAAGGTCGTAGCCAGGTGTGATCGACGGGAGCAGCAGGCGGACCGCCTCGCGCACGCGCCGCTTCGCTCGGTTGCGTCGCACCGCTGTGCCTAACTGTTTGCTCACCACAAAGCCGCAGCGGGTGCGGCGGCGCCGTCCAGGGACGACATTGAGCGTCAGCAGCGGGGTAGTGTAGGCTCGCCCCTGCAGCCTGGCGCGCCGGAACTGGTCGGGGCGGCGCAATCGATAGGCGCGCTTCATACGAAAAAGGTACAGGTTACAGGCCCCCCGGAGCGCTCCGGGATCAGCGCGAAGGGCTGGGGCCTGTAACCTGTATTCCGTACCGCCTCGCTTAGCGGTGGCCGCGGCGAGCGTCATGGCGGCGCTCATCGCTGACAGTCAGTTTGTGGCGGCCCTTCATGCGCCGCCGGTGCAGCACCTCGCGGCCGTCCTTGGTCGCCATACGCGCCAGGAAGCCGTGCTTGCGCCGTCGCGGGATGCGCTTGGGTTGCCAGGTACGCTTCGGCATCTGTCTATCTCCTCAGCACTGTGTAGTAACGCAAATGCGTTCTGGGCAAACTCCGCCCATTATACTCGTCGCCCGGCGGGGGTGTCAAACGGCTCATGCTTTGGGGGCGGGTAAGGCGCCCGCCCCCACGCTTTCGCGTCTTCGATTAAGCGCTTCGCGGGCTTCGTTTCGCGACGTTCGCGAACCAAAGCTCACTCGTCGCGGCCCACCTGCTGCAGCGTCCGCTTGATCGCGTCGCGCTGCCGGCGGTCCTCGCGGCTCTCGCTGTCGTCGTCGTCCTCGTCACGGTGCCGGCTTCTGCGGTCGCGCTTGGCGGCCGAGGGGCCACCGAACTTGCTTAGCAGATCCTCCAGCGTCGCGTCGCCGACGAACTCCTCCTCGACATCCTCGGTGCTATAGGTCTCCGGCTGCGCCGGGACGTTGCGGCGATCCCGCTCGCGGCGCTCGCGGCGCTGCCGCTCGCGGTCCCGCTCGGCGCGGGCCTCGGCCGCCGAGATGAAGCGGGTGCTAGCCGCCGCGCTGGGGCGCGGGGGTAGGGCGCCGGCTGCGCCCATGCCAGAGGTGTAATCCTCCTCCTCGTCTGCCCGCTCGCTGCCCTCGTCGAGCCGCATCGTCAGGCTGATCCGCTTGCTCTGCTGATCAACCTCGAGCACCTTCACCGTCACTTTGTCGCCCACCTTCACCACATCCTCAACCCTGTTGACGCGGGTGGAGGAGAGCGCCGAGATGTGGACCAGGCCGTCGCGGCCCACGCCAATATCCACAAAGGCGCCGAAGGGGGCGATCCCGCTCACGGTGCCCTCGAGCACCTGGCCGGGCTCGAGCTGCTGCATCTTCTGAGTGCGCTGCGCGCGGCGCAGGCTCAGGCTGATCCGCGTGCCCTCCGGGTCCACCTCCAGCACCTTAAACTGGAAGCGGTCGCCGATCTTCACGGCGTCCTCGGCCTTCTCGACCCGGCCCTCGGCCAGCTCGCTCACGTGGATGAGGCCGTCCTTGCCCACGCCGATGTCGGCGAAGGCGCCGAAGGAGGCGAAGCCGGTGATCACGCCCTCGACAATATCGCCGACCTTCAGGGCGGCCAGCTTCTCCTTGTCGATCTCAGCCCGCTTGGGCCGGCCGCGCCGACCGCCCTCGCTCTTCTCGCCGCTCCCGCTCCGCATCGTCAGGCTGATCCGGCGCGCCTCGGGGTCCACGCTCTTGATCCTGACTTTGACGGTATCGCCGATAGCGACAAGGTCCGACGGCGTGTCGATGCGGGTGTCGCTCATCTCCGAGATGTGCACGAGCCCATCGCGGCCCACGCCGATGTCCACGAACACGCCGTAGAGCGCGATCGAGGTCACCCGGCCCTCCAGCTCCATCCCCGGCTGCAGATCCTTGAGCTTGCGCGGGCGGCTGCCGGCCTCCTCCGCCACAGGCGTGAAGCTCGCCCCCTCGCCGGCCGCAGCCTCCGTAGCCTCAGCCGTGACAGGCTGGGCCTGCTCGGCCTCGCCGGGCTCGTCCGCCGCAGAGCCAGCCGCCTCGGCCTCAGCCGACTGCTCGGCTTGGGGCTCCTGGGCGGCGTTCTCAGGGGTAGGCTGCGCCGCAGCCTCGGCCTCCGCCGTCGACTCCGGCGTGGCAGCCGCGGGCTGGCCCGCCGGAGCATCCGCTGCGTCGAGCAGCGTGTCAAGCAGCTCGCTCTCGGCGGACTCGTCCCTACGTACCTGATCCGTCATCTCCTACGTTCCTCCTGGTGTCTGGGCTGACCTTCACATCTGCATCTGGCGGCGCACGGCCTGGACCAGGCCATCCTCGCTCAGATCTTCAAGCCGGTAATACGAGCCTTTGAGGTGCTCTGCGAGTTTGCGCGAGAGCCCTCGCTCGAAGTTGGGGTGCTCAGTGTCGATGACGATCGCGCGGATGTCGTGGGCCGCGATCACATCGGCGATCTGGTAGGCCTCCTGCTGCGGCGGCAGATTGCTGATCGCAACATTCGCCTGGCCATCGGTGAGCAGCACCATCAGCGGAAGAATCTCTTCGTCCTGCCGCCGCGCCCTGTGAAGTAGCTCAAATGCTGTGAGCATACCTCGTGCCAACGGAGTCTTCCCGCCGGTGGGCATCGTCTGCAGGCGCTTCTGCGCCAACTCGACGCTATTGGTAAGCGGTAGCAGTACACGCGCGTAGTCCCGCTGGAAGCTCACGAGCCCCACCCGGTCGCGGCGCTGGTAGGCGTCCCGCAGCAGCGAGAGCACCGCCGCTTTGGTGGCCTGCATGCGCTCCTCGGCGGCCATGCTCCAGCTGGCGTCCACCACAAAGCAGACGGCGTTGCGCGTACGGCGCACGCGCACCTTCTGGCGCAGGTCGCTCTTGTGGAGCAGCACCTTGGGCCGGCGGCGATGAGTCTGGCCGACCGTGTGGTTCAGCTCCTCGCGGCGCTTGCGCTGGTAGACGGCCGCCTCGCGGAGCGTCGCGTCGAAGGCCAGGTCGGTGACGCGGGCGACGCGCTGGCTCTTGATGTAGCGCCCCTGCTTGCGGGTGGTGCGGGTGCGGGTGCGCCTGCCGCTCGCGCGGCGCTGTCGCCTGTCGCCTGTACCCTCCAGGCGCCGGGTGCGGAACATCTGGTCGGCCTCGAACTGCTTGCCGCCCGTGTTCTTATCGCTCGTCTGGTTGGTATCGGCGCTACCCGCGCTGCCTACCGGTGTCACAGAGCCACTGCCGCTGTTGCTATCGTCACTGCCTTCGCCACTCTCGGTCTTCTCGCCTACATCACCCTTTTTTTTTACATCCTCGCTGGCACCAGCATCGGCGGGCTTGCCGCTGCGCTCCAGGATCTGGCCGACCCGCTGCTCATCGAGCTTGATGTCGGTGAAGGGCTGGCGGCGCATCCGATGGGGCAGGGCGAGCTCGGCGGCGATGCGGATATCCTCAACGCCCAGCGTCGTCCGGCCACTCCAGGCGGCGTGGGTGCGGGCCGTCTCGAGGATCGTCAGGTCGGCACGGTGGCCGTCCACCCCGAGCTCGAGGCAGAGGCTGGCGACCGCGGCCATATCGCTGGACTCGATCCGCACCGTGGGGAGCAGCTCGCGGGCGGCGACGATGCGGGCGGCCAGCTCCTCCTCGGCGCCCTGCCACTGGGCCAGGAACGCCTGCGGGTCGGCCTCGTAGCTCATGCGCCGCTCGATCACGGCCACGCGGGAGGCCACATCGTCCAGGCCGGCCACCTCAACCGCGAGGCCGAAGCGGTCGAGCAGCTGAGGCCGCAACTCGCCCTCCTCGGGGTTCATTGTGCCCACGAGGATAAAGCGGGAGGGATGCGAGATGCTCACGCCCTCGCGCTCCACCGTGTTCACACCCATGGCGGCTGCGTCGAGCAGCAGGTCCACCAGGTGATCATCGAGCAGGTTAACCTCGTCCACATAGAGCAGGCCGCGGTTCACCTGGGCGAGCAGGCCCGGCTCAAAGCGCCGCTGGCCCTCGGTGATGGCATGCTCCAAATCGAGCGAGCCAACCACCCGGTCCTCCGAGGCGGAAACGGGAAGCTCGACGAGGCGGGTGGGCCTGGTGATGGTGGGGAGCGGCCCGTCGTTGATGCGGCCCTGGCAGGTGGCGCAGAGGCCGGCGGGCCGGTCGGGGAGGCAGGAGTAGGGGCAGCCCTCGACGACGGTGATCGTCGGCAGCAGGCGTGCCAGGCCGCGAACCGCCGTAGATTTGGCGGTGCCCTTCTCGCCGCGGATCAGCACACCACCCACCCGCGAGTTGATCGCGTTGAGGATGAGCGCCCGTTTCAGCCGTTCCTGGCCGACGATCGCAGTGAAGGGGTAGACTGGGCGCGGGGCCACAGAGATGCTCACAACAATAAAAATCTTCCGACTCGCGGGGAGCCAGAAGCTCTAGCAGCAACGCCTGTGTTGGGTGTGCTTTGAAACCAGATCAGGACGACGAACGACACGACCGACTCCGATAACCGCCCGACGTTCGACTGCCGACTGGGCACTCACACCAGCACATTGCCGCCCGGCTCATGACGGGGCTTATTGTCGCACAACAACGAACAAAAGTCAAATCCTATCTCAGCGTGTTGTCATCGAAATTTGCCTCTCACAACCGTTCAGGCGTGGTATAAAGGGCGTTAAGGGGCGATAAGCCTTCGCGTTGCGCTGCCGCAGCCGGATGCGGGCCAGGCTATGCTATAATTGGCCGCCGGCCGTACGCAACCCATAGTTCTCACGATGTTCTTCTGGCCAGTATGGGCGGCCCCTCACACCGCCTCTGGAGCTCTCAACCGTGGGCTTTAACCCGATCAACACGCTCTTCGGCGCCTTCAGCCGCGATCTCGGGATCGACCTGGGGACGGCCAATACCCTTGTGCATGTGCGTGGCAAGGGGATTGTGATCAGCGAGCCCTCCGTGGTGGCGATCGACGCCAAGACGAAGCAGGTCCACGCCGTGGGCGCCGAGGCCAAAGCTATGGTGGGCAAGACGCCCGCCAATATTATCGCTGTGCGACCCTTGAAGGATGGCGTGATCGCCGACTTCGATGTGGTCGAGAAGATGCTGACCTACTTCATCAAGAAGGCCCACGCCTACTCGGCCGTGCGGCTCATGGACCCGCGCCCCCGCGTGGTGGTCGGCGTCCCCTCCGGCGTGACGGAGGTTGAGAAGCGGGCAGCCCGCGACGCGACGCTCAACGCCAAGGCTCGCGCCGCCTATGTGGTGGAGGAGCCGATGGCCGCGGCTATCGGCGCGGGGCTGCCGG
>DAOUGF010000256.1:0-10700 GCA_034429295.1 Chloroflexaceae bacterium | reverse complement strand
TGCAGCGTCTCGAGTGTGGATTGGGTGTCGCTGATGGCCTTGGTCGCATTACCCAAGGCGGTGTGGAGCGAGCCGAGGGCGCTCTCGGCCTCGCCGATGGAGCTCTCCGCGATCTCTAGGCCGTCGGCTGTGGCTTTCAGGGCCTGTTCGAGCGTGGTCAGCTCCCGCGTGAGGGTTCGCTGGACGCCAGCTCCGGCTATGGCGACGAACAGCAGCCCGGCCAGACTGAGCGCGATCCCGAGCAGCCCCGTGGCGATCAGTGTTACGCCGACCAGCCGGGGCCACTGCTTGCGGGAAGGGGTGGGCGACAGGCCCATGCCAAGCCTCGATCATATGCTGCTCCGCAGCTTCGGCTCCCCACAGCGAGGAGCACACTAGAGCGCGGGCGAATCGTACGCTTTGATTCTACTATGAAGTTCCGGCCGAATCATCTCAGAAATCTTGAGCAACGATCAGGGCGGCCCATCGTGGCCGCCCTGTCTTGGATGTTCCCGCCGCATGAGTGTGGTCGCCGGCGGGCTGAGGCGATCTCCCAACCGTGCCGCCTTGGAAGCTCGCGCCGGACTGAAGGTTGTTCTACGCTGCGCTCGGCCGCAGGTTCAGCATGGCCGCGCTGGCCTTGGCCGCAGTCTCGCGCACCAGGCGCATCACAGCCTGCGCCAGATCCTCCGAGTCCACCGGTTTGGTGAGGAAGGTATCGATCCCGGCGCCTGCAGCTTTTACGGCGTCGCTCTCCTGGCCGCTGGCGGTGATCATAATGATCGGCAGCCCGCTGAGGCGAGGGTCGTTCCGCACCCGCTCCGCGAGCGCGATCCCATCCAGGTGGGGCATAGCAAGGTCGGTCACGATACAGTCGACAGGGATCAGATTCAGGCAATTCAGCGCCTGTTCGCCGTCGAGGGCGGAGATTACGGCGTAGCCGTTCTGCTCGAGCACAAAGCTCATCAGACGGTGGCTGGGCGCATAATCGTCGACTAAGAGGATTGTTGCCATAAGGCCTAGATTCCTTCAATCATTAGGTTCTTGGTGAGTCGCCAGTGATTCCGCCCTGTCATTGAGGTGTAGGTCACGCTATCCATGAGCTTCCCGACCAGGAACAGTCCATACCCGTACTCCTGTATCTTGTCGAGGTTTGGTGGTCTGTAGGCGTCCCTATCGAACGGTTTGCCCGTATCGTAGAGATCGATCGTCAGGCATGGTGGCTGAGCGAACTGGACTGTCAGCAGGACCTCGATCCGCCCGCCTGCGCTGTCGCCATAGGCGTGATGGATGATATTGGCGCAGGTTTCGTGCACCGCCAACTGCACGTTGTAGCAGAGCGTCTCCGCGTCGAGCAGCCCATCGACGCGGCGCACCATGGCCGCGATACAGTCGCTGAGCAGGTGCAGGTACATATGGCGAGCCGGCACATCAAGGCGAAGCTGTTCCTGGGGCCGGGGGCTCACGACGCCGCCCCTTTAATCACAACAAGGGTCTGGTCATCGTCTTGCTCCTGGCCCTGGCAGAAGCTATCGGTCGCATCGAAGAGGCTGGCGGCGATCTGGCGGGCGTCGCCCGTGTGAAGCTGCTCAACCAGCTCCAGCAGCCGCTCGACGCCGAACAGCTCCTCGTCGGGGGCGCGGGCTTCGCTAAAGCCATCGGTGGCGACGATCAGCAGGTCGCCCGGGGCCATACGGAGCATTTGGTTGCGGCAGTGGCTGACGGGCAGGATGCCGATCGCGGTGCTGTCGGCCCGCAGCAGCATCGGCTCGCCGTCCCGCGGCCGGTAGATCACCGGTGAGTGGCCGGCGTTGGCGTAGGTGAGCTTCTGGTTGCCCGGCGCATACTGGCCGACAAAGGCGGTGGCGAAGACGCCCACGCGGGTGAAGTCGTTGTAAAGATCTTCATTCGACTGCCGCATCACCGCCTCGGGGGTGGGGCAGGGCATAAACTGCGCCTTGCTGTGGATGGCCGTGCGGGTCATGGTCATCAGGAGGGCAGCCGAGAGCCCTTTGCCCGTCACATCGCCGATCGAGAAGACGAACGGCCGCCCCTCAGCGCAGATGAAGTCGAAGAAGTCGCCGCCCACCTGGTAGGCCGGCCGCGAGTTTGCATAGATATCGAGGCCGGGGACGCGAGGCAGGCTGCGGGGCAACAGTTCGAGCTGCACGCGTCGTGCCAGCTCCATCTCGGTGCGCAGCTTCGCCTGGTGGAACCGCTCCTGGTAGAGGAGCATGCGCTCGATCTGAGCGCTCGCCTGGTCTGCAATGGCGCGGGTGAGTTTGATGGCGGGCGCGTCGAAGCCGCCCGGGCGGTTCAGCAGGCCGAGCCCGGCCATCACGGCGCCGCGGACGCGGATCGGGACGTGGAGCAGGTTGAATACGCCCTGATCCTTGAGATCGCCGGCTGTCTCAGGGAGCTGAAGCTCGCGCTCCCTGGCCTGGCCTTGCCAGTAGAGGCGCCAGGCTTGCTCGTCGTGGAGCGTCCCGGCCGGCTGCTGGACGAGCAGCGGCTCCTGGTCGGCGCCTGGGACGAACATCGCGTAGCCGCTCTCGGCTTTGACCATGCGCACCGCCTCGGCTACGATCGCCTCCAGCGTCTCGTCCACCGTCACGTGGTCGCGCATCGCGTGGGTGAGCCGGTAGAGCGCGAGCTGCTGATCCTGGCTCGTCACCAGATCGGCCGTCATGAGCTGTAGCTCGTTCTCGAGCTGGAGCAGATAGCTGATCAGCTGCGCGTCGGCGCGTAGCCGCCGCTCGTAGGCGATGCCGCTCAGGCCAGCCACGCGCAGATCGCCGAGCTCCTGGTCGCCGCGGGCGATCGGTGCGACCAGGGCCGGCTTGACCAGACGATGGCCGGCCGGCCAGTAGACCAGCGGGCGCCCTTCCTGCCAGATGCCGAAGGCGGTCGCGCCGAGGGCCAGCCAAGACTCGGCGAGAGCCGCAAAGCGAGGATACTGCGAGCTGAGGAGTGCGACGAGCATGATGTCTTACATGCGTTCAGCGCGGCGAGCTGCAGGTCGTTTGGGGCGCCGTTACCGCCGCGAAGCGGGGAACGCCGGGCGGGCCTAGTTGGAGAAGGCTCTAAGCGCGTGCTCCTCATCAACAAAGATGTTGAAGGCTTTGTCGAGGCGCGTGAGCTCGAAGATCACATACACCGGGCGCCGCAGCCCACAGAGGAAGAGGTCGCCCTGTAGCTGCTGGCAGCGCTTCAACGCCTGCACAAGAATGGCGAGGGCTGTCGAGTCCACAAACGTTGTGCTGGCGAGGTTGACGAGCACCCTGGCGCCGGGTGTTGAAGTCACCTGTTCTAACCAGGCGGCTACAGGAGGGACGGTGTTAGTGTCGAAGCGACCAGAGAGCTCGACCACATTCACCTCGCCTGTGACCCGTGTCTTCATGTCCATGGCACTCTGTTTCCTTTATCTTAGTGTGCTGCTATTGCTGTTTTTCTGCCGCCGTACCGGCTCGCCTGTCGCTGAACTGCGGCGCGCTGCCCGCCTCATGCCGGCAGGAGCGGGCCCGCCGTGTCGGGAGCAGCGCTGGCGCCAAGGGCGGCCCTTGCCTCATCGGTTGTCCCATAGATCTTGAGAATAGCGTCGAACCTGACGAGCTGGAGCGTGCGCAGGATGTCGGGGGCGCAGCCTGCGATGCGGAGCTCGCCGCCATGCTCGCGGGTCAGCCGGTCGAGGCGGATCAGCGCCGCCATCCCGGCGCTCGACAGAAAGACGGTCTCAGTGAGATCGAGCACGAGCCGAGGCGCGGCGGCGAGGCTGCCCTCGCAGTGATCGAGGAGCAGCGGCGCGGTGCCGGCGTCGAAGATCCGCGGGGCGCGGGTCACCGCCCAGCCGTCGGCGTCCTTTCGCGGCGCGGCGGGCGCCTCGGGGGTGGCCCGGCGCCGCTCGGCAGCCTCGGCGTCGGGCAAGATCTCGAAGAAGCGATCGAGCAGTACCAGGGCCAGCAGCTCAGCCACCGGCTTGGAGAGCGCCACAAGATAGAGTGCGCCGCCTGCCACCCGGAGCTGATTGGCCAGGGCTACCAGAGCGCCCAGCGCGGTGCTGTCGAGGAACTCGGCCGCCGAGAGATCAACAATCAGGTTCGGGCTGTGCTCCGTGGCACGCCGCGCCTGCTCGACGAAGCCGGTGTAGTTCGTCACATCCAAGCGGCCGCGCAGCTGGATCACCGACATTCGTGGCTCCGGCGCGGAGAGCGCCGGGCTGGCCGGTGGCTCCGGGGTGTGGTGAGACGCCAGGGCGATCGGCGGCGTGGCCGATCCTGGCGCGCCGGCCGGGGCCAGGCTGAGCAGAGGGGCGCCGCTCATCGCCCACCACTGGCGGGTGAAAAAGTAGCCGAGGTAGTTGAGGTCCTGAGCGAGTTGCTGTAGCTGCCGGCGCACCCCGGAGATCAGTCCGTAGAGCCACCCAAGCCGCCGGCGGCGCATCCAAGCTGGCGCCCGCCCCGCCCCGCCGATGAGCATCTCCAGCGCCCTGCCGACGCCGATGGCGATCGGCACCTGCAGCTCGGCGGCGTACGTGCGGATCCACTTTTCCTGCCGCGGGCTGCCGAGCGCCACCAGGAGGATGTCGGGCTTCGCTGCGGCCACCTGCTCGAAGACTGAGCGGTCCATCTCCACAACCGAGCCGGGCAGGGGCGCGCAGACGCCGGCAAGCTTCAGGCCGGGGCAGCGCCGCTGCAGGAGCTCGCCCGCCTGCTCCGCCATGTCCGCCTGTTGGCCGAGGAGATAGATCGAATAGCCTCGCTCGGCCGCGCGTGCCGCGATGGCCAGCACCAGAGCTCCTCCGCTGATCCGGCCGGAGAGCGGCTTCCCCAGCAGCTGGGCGGACCAGACCAGCGCGGCTCCCTCGGCCGGCGCCAGATCGGCCTCCTGCAGGATGCGACGCAGCTCCGGGTCGTGGAGCGACTCGACGATCAGGTCGGCGCTTACCATCGCGATCTGGTGGGTGCGCCCCGTGGCACGGCCCGTGGCGACGAACTCGTCGCAACGAGCCAGCGCCTCGTCTATTGTCAGGTCGTCGATGGGGGCCCCCAAGACCAGCAGGAGCTTACGCATAACGCAACAGTCCCTCGCGATCGACAGCGCCCGCCTCCTCAGCAGCACGTAGCCGGAGGGCTGGCGGGGACGTCGAAGTCCTCTGGTGGGATGCAGGAGTGAGTCCGCCTGTATGCCAGCGCACTCTAACAGTGTCATGAAACAATTGCCTTACAGGGGCTGCGAGCCAGAATGACAGTAAGTTCACGGCCCTTACGCGGGAGGAGGGGGACATAACAGGGCCGAAGGGCTGGCGCAACCAACCCTTCGGCCCTGTGACGATGGGGATCTTCTGGCTCAGGCGAGCCCGAAATGGGCGTTCTGCTCGGCTCGCAGCCGGTGGGCCAGGGAATCGGCGGGGGGCTCGACATCATCGTAAGTGAGACAGGCGTCTTTCGGCACCGCCCGCTTGAGCCTGCAGCCCTCGGCCAGGCCGATCGGCAGCAGATTTTCGGCCCTGGCAACCTCGGCGTTCTCGCAGAGGCCGTAGGTCATGTAGTGGCCGATGCCGTCGAGCGTGGCGCCGGCCTCCAGGTCGGTCTTGGCGGCGGCGATCACCTCGACGCGAGGTGGCCCGCTCGCGGCCAGTGTCACATCGCCGAAGAGCGCCGCGCGGGCCACGGAGTTCGGCACCTCGAAGTGGCAGAGGTGGTACGGCGTATAGAAGCAGTAGAGCGGGCCCTCGCCGAGCTTGTAGAGGTTCAAGTAGTGACGCTGCGTCGGGTGGTCGTGGGTGCCGAGCACGAAGACGCCAGGCGCAGGGTGGGCGCCTACCACGTAGTCCACGATGCCAGGCCCCTCCAGCAGCAACTCCAGCGGGTAGAGCCCGGCTACTTCGGTCACCGGCGTGCCGGTCGGCACCGTTGGCCCGAACATGCCCCGGCGGCCCACGCGCATGCCGGTGGCGTTGGCGACCACCGCCTGCTCGAACGAGATCTTCGAGCCGTCGGCGAAGGAGGTGACCATACTGGGGTTCTGGCCCCAACGCTCGGCAAAGGCCCGCTGCGTGGTCGGGTTGCGGTATGGGTCGTGGAGCCCCTTGATGTTGCCGCAGAGCACGGGCCGCACCCCCAGCCCCTTCACGAAGCGGTAGAGGTTCATCGTCACGCCCGGCTGGTCGCCGTCGGAGAGCGTGAGCACCACGCCGGCCCGCCTGGCGTACACTTGGAGGATCGCGCCCACGGTGCCGTCGAGCTCGGCGTTCATCGTCACGACGTGCTTGCCGTGGGCGAGCGCCTCCAGCACCACCCGGGCGCCGAACTCGACCGCCCCGGTGATCTCGACGATCACGTCGATCCCTTCGGCCTGGCAGAGCAGGAGGGCGTCGTCGGTGATCGCCGGGCGCCCGGCGGCGATCGCCTCCTCCAGCTGGCCCACGCTCTCCACGAATTGGAGTTGCTCGGCCGGCACACTGGCTCCCTCGTAGGCGCTGCGGGCCTTCTCGATGGTGCGGTTGGCGATGGCGACCAAGCGCATGCCTTGGGTGTATTGGATGATCTGCAGGGCGACGCCGCGGGCCATAAAGCCAGCGCCGATCATTCCCACGCGGATCGGCCGGCCCTCGGCCTCGCGACGGGCGAGGGCGGTATCTATGAGTATCATCGGTGGCCTCGGTCTCTACGGAGAGTTGCCTCACCCTCGCCCTCGCTCAAGGAAGCGAGGGCGGGGCGCTCTCCAGCAGGCACATCGGTGGATAGGCGTTGATCTCAGCCCGTAAAGTCCGGCCAGGCGGCATCCTTCGCGCTGATCACACTCACGGGCAGCGGCCAGCTCACGGCGAAGGCCGGGTCGTCGTAGCGCACGCCGCCCTCGGCGCCGGGCGTGTAGAAGGCCGAGACCTGGTAGAACACCTCCGTGTCGTCGGCAAGGGTCTGGAAGCCGTGGGCGAAGCCAGCGGGCACATAGAGCGCGCGGCGGTTCTCAGCCGTGAGCTCGACGCCGATCCAGCGCTTGAAGGTGGGCGAGTCGGGGCGCAGGTCGATGATCACATCGTAGATGGCGCCGCGGACCACCCGCACCAGCTTGGTCTCGGCGTGGGGCTCCCGCTGGAAGTGCATCCCGCGTAGCGTGCCCTTGCGCCGGTTGTACGACATATTCGCCTGCACCACCGTGGCGACGAGCCCGTGCTCCGCGAACTCACGCTGGCACCAGGTGCGGGCAAAGAATCCTCGCTCGTCATGAAAGGGCTCAAGGTCGATGATCGTGGCGTCCTTGAGCTCGGTTGGGGTGAAGATCATCTAGCTCCTCCAGAAGAAATCGTCGTCGAGTTGCTTGGTGGCGATCAGCTGCTGGAGCATCTTCAGGCGGGTGTAGGGCGGAGCCCTGAAGAGCTCGTCGGTCATGCCGATGCGCTCGAAGACCTCCCGCATCTGCCGGGCGCCCGTCCGCGCGTCGCGGGTGCAGCGGAAGCCGGGGAGCTGGGTGTTGATCTTCTCGAAGGCGACGCGATAGCTGCGGTTATCGGCGTCGTTGCTGCCGAAGCTCAGTTCGCAGCCGGGAAAGACCTCGGCGACGATCTCCGCGATCTCGCGCACCCGGTAGTTCTGGGTGCTGTCGCCCACGTTGAAGATCTGGTTGTGGATGGCCTCCTGGGGCGCTTCGAGCACGCAGGCGATCGCGTCGGCGATGTCGAGGATGTGCACCAGAGGGCGCCACGGGGTGCCGTCGCTGGTCATCGCGATCTTGCCCGTGGTCCAGGCCAGGCCGGCGAGGTTGTTCAGCACCACATCGAAGCGCTGCCTGGGCGAAGGGCCGAAGGCGGTAGCGTTGCGTAGGAAGGTCGGCGAGAAGTTGTCGTCGGCGAGGGGCGCGACGTCCCGCTCGACAAAGACCTTACACTCGGCGTAGGCCGTCTGCGGGCGGGGCGGGGTGTTCTCATCCTTCACCTCGCCTTCATCGCCCACGCCGTAGACGCTACAGGAGGACATGTAGACGAAGCGGCGCACGCCGGCCGCCTTCGCGGCGCGGGCGAGGGCCACGCTGCCCTGGTGGTTGATCTTGTAGGTGATCGTGGGGTTGAGCTGGCCAAGCGGATCGTTGGAGAGCTCGGCCATATGCACCACCGCGTCGTAGCCCGCTAGGTCGTCGGCAGTGACGGCGCGGATATCCTTGACGATCGTGTGGGGGAGCTGGCTGACGCCGTTGTAGAGCCAGCCACTCTGGTAGAAGCCGGTATCGAGGCCGGTCACGTCGTGGCCTCTGGCCAGGAGCACGGGTGCCGTGACGACGCCGATGTAGCCGCCGCTGCCGGTGAGAAGTACCTTCATGGTGCTACCAGACCTTCCATGGCGCGCTGCCCTGCTGCCAGAGCTCTTCGAGGTAATGCTTGTCGCGCAGGGTGTCCATTGGCTGCCAGAAGCCGGTGTGGCGGAAGGCGGCGAGCTGGCCCTCGTTGGCGAGGCGCTCGAGGGGCTCGCGCTCCCAGACGGTGGCGTCGCCGGCGATGTAATCGATCGCCTGCGGCTCGAGCACAAAGAAGCCCCCGTTCACATAGGCGCCGTCGCCGTCGGGCTTCTCGTGGAAGGTGGTGATCTTGGAGCTGGACTCGCTGAGGGTGAAGGCGCCGAAGCGGCCGGGGGGCTGCACGGCGGTGAGGGTGGCGTAGACGCCCTGCTCGCGGTGGAAGGCGATCGCCTTTGTGATGTCTACATCGCTTACGCCGTCGCCGTAGGTGAGGCAGAAGGTCTCGGCACCGATGTAATCGCGCACGCGCTTGATGCGGCCGCCGGTCATCGTCTGCTCGCCGGTGTCCACCAGCGTCACCCGCCAGGGCTCGGCGATGGCGTGGTGCACCTGCATGCTGTTGTCGCGCAGATCGAAGGTGACGTCGGCGGTATGCAGGAAGTAGTTGGCGAAATACTCCTTGATCATGTAGCCCTTGTAGCCGCAGCAGATCACGAAATCGTCGATCCCGTGGGCCGAGTAGATCTTCATGATGTGCCAGAGGATCGGCTTGCCGCCGATCTCGACCATGGGCTTCGGCCGGACGGCGCTCTCCTCGCTGATGCGGGTGCCGTAGCCGCCGGCCAGTATCACCGCCTTCATCGGTGCTCCTCGCTTCTTGTGCGCCATCGGCGCAGAGGTCGGGTGGGAGTTGGGACGAAGGGCCAACGGCCAAAGCCGGCTCGGTTGGGGCTTCATCCTTGGCCCAACCCCACACCGACTTCCGGTGAGCATAACTAATGGCCCGGCACGAAGCGGCAGCGGTTACCGGCGCTCCAACGCGGGCGCCCACGACAGGGCGCCCCAACGCGCACCCTTCAGGATCATCGTGTCATCCGACGAGTGAGCTTGGAGCTACCGCACCGAGCCGGGCTGATTCCCGGAAAGTGTAGCAGAGAATGGCTATTTTTGCTGCGGGGGGGCGTTTGGATCGCGAAATGCGCGAAAGGGAGCGAAAAACGCGAAACGAAAGCGTGAAGGAGCGAAAGGGAAGACGCGAAAGGGAAGACGCGAAAGAAGGCGCGAAGCTGTGCGGCATCTGTCCTCGGCACGACGGGCTACTCCCGCTGGCGAGGCTCACTTTGACGGGGAGCGCGGAGGATGGCCAACGCCCCGTCGATTTTGCTCATGCCCTGGATACAGCGCCCCGCGCCGATCGCGTATACTGAAGGCATGGAGCAACTAGCTGACAACTTCACCATCCTGGCGATCGAGACATCGTGCGACGAGACGGCGGCGGCCGTGGTGCGGGGCGGGCGCGAGAAGCTCGCCAACGTCGTGGCCTCGCAGATGGCCATGCACCAGCGCTATGGCGGCGTGGTGCCCGAGGTCGCCTCGCGCCAACATATTATCAGCCTGGTCCCCGTGGTCGAGGAGGCGCTGCGCGAGCTGCCCCGCGGTTGGGACGAGATCGACGCGGTGGCGGCCACATACGGCCCCGGCCTGAGCGGCGCGCTGCTCACGGGCCTGAATGCGGCCAAGGCGATCGCCTGGCAGCGAGGCCTGCCCTTTGTGGGCGTGAACCATCTTGAGGCCCACATCTACGCGAACTGGCTGGGCACGAGGAAGCAAGGGGATAAGGCGACAAAGGGACAAAGGGGCAACTTGCCGGCGGGCGCCTCCAGGTCCACTGACCTCCCGGCCGCTCCGGCGCCGCCCGAGTTCCCCCTGGTGGCGCTGGTGGTGAGCGGCGGGCACACGCTGCTGGCGCTGCTGCGCGGGCATGGCCAGTACGAGCTGCTGGGGCAGACGCGGGATGACGCCGTGGGCGAGGCCTTCGATAAGGTGGCCCGCATCCTCGGCCTGGGCTCCCCCGGCGGCCCTGCCATCGAGCGGGCGGCCGAGGGCGTGGCCGGCGGCAAGATGCTGCCCCGCGCCTGGCTGCGGGACAGCTATGACTTCTCGTTCAGCGGGCTGAAGACAGCGGTGCTGCACAGGGTGCAGGAGCGCCAGGAGCTCGCTGCGCGCCTGCCGACCAGGCGGAGCCCTGAGGCTCAACGGGGCAGACGCACGGAGGAGCAGCCGACGGAGCGGGCCCTCGACGGGCAGTTCGTTGGGCAGATCGCCAGCGCCTTCCAGGAGTCGGTGGTGGATGTGCTCGTGACAAAGACCGTGGATGCGGCCCAGCGCTTCGGGGCGGCGGAGATCCTGCTGGCCGGTGGTGTGGCCGCCAACACGCGCCTGCGGGAGGAGTTGACGCGCCGCTCCAGCGTGCCGGTGCGCTACCCGCC
>DAOUGF010000255.1:0-3240 GCA_034429295.1 Chloroflexaceae bacterium | reverse complement strand
TTTTGTGTCTTCGAGCCTCACGTTCGGATGCTTGGCGGTCGAGAGCGACATGTTTCAACCCGCCGGGCGGATTTTTGTGTCTTCGAGCCCGTCGCCCACCCGCCGACCGGCAGCACGATCAAGGTTTCAACCCGCCGGGCGGATTTTTGTGTCTTCGAGCGGCGCCGCTCGGGGGGGCTGCAGGACGGGCTCGCCGCGGCCAGATTCGAGCACCTCGCCGCTGCCACCATCATCGCTCTGCCTGCGCGGCCCTCACACCAAGTGTACCACAGCCGATATGGCTTTGCTATGGGAACCGTCTCCATGCGAGCACCTCCCGGGGATTCTCCCCATGCTTCGTCGCTCGAAGCGTTCCTGCTCACAAAATCACTGTCACCGGGTCCTGCGGCCTGGCGCTGCCTACCGTTATCACTTTCCCCTGGCAGGCCCCGCAGAGTGGGTAGAGGCGCACGCTGTCGCGCTCCTCCAGCAGGTGCGGCGCCAGCTTCGCCCGCAGCTCCAGCAGCTGCCGCCGCGTCAGCCAGCACTCGAACAGCGAGTACTGCGTCCAGCTGCCGTATCCGCACAGCAGCCGGTGTACCTTGCTCCGCCGCTTGTCGTCGGGGATGTCGTAGGCCACCACATAGAGGGCAATCTCAGCGGCAGCGCCCATCGCCTCCTCCCATACACTACATGATGATGACACGAGTTGTTAAGGTGCGCCCGGCGCCCTCGCCCCGCGGCGCTCAACGCACCGTGAAGGGCACGTAGCGCCCAATCTCACCCTGCGCGTGCTTGGCGAAGAGCCGCGCCTGGAGTTCGATGCAGCGCCGGTAGCTGACCTTGTAGCCGAAGAGCGGGTGCTGCACCTGCTCGCTCAGCCGCGCCTCCAGCTTCTCGATGAAGCCGCGCCGTGCCCGCTCCCGCAGCCGGTAGGCCCCCAACTCCGCCTCGAAGTCGTCCGGCGTGAGCTGCCCGGTGTTGATCATCGTCACCACCACCGAGTCGACGATGATCGGCCGGAAGCACTCCACCAGGTCGAGGGCCAAGGCGGGCTTGCCGAAGCCCGGCTGGTGCAGCACTCCCAACCCCGGGTCCAACCCGACGGCGTGGACCAGCGAGACGACCTGGTTGGTCAGCAGGGTGTAGCCGAAGGAGAGCAGCGCGTTCACCGGGTCGGTCGGCGGGCGCTTCACTCGCCCAGGGAAGCTCCACGCGCCCTTGAGTAGCCGCCCAAGCACGCTGTAGTAGGCCGCGCTCCCGCCGCCCTCTAGCCCGAGCAGCGGCCCCAGCCCGTGCATGCGGTCGCTCGTCTCGACCGGTGGCTCCAGCCGCGCCAGTTCGCGCAGGCAGCGCCTGATCGTCTGCGCCGCCTCCTGCAGTGCCTCGCCATCATCGCGCCCGCGGGCGTAGCGCAGCAGCAGCGTGCGCATGTTGAGCAGCTTGCCGGCCACGCACTGCCGCGCCACTGCGAAGCTGCGGGCCACGTCGCGGCAGAGAGCGTACTGGGCCAATCGCACCCCGCTGTTCTTGCCCCAGTCGGCCACGAGCGAGCCCCGCGAACGCCCCCATGCCGTCAAGTAGTGCACCGGGACCCGTCGCTCCAGCAGGGCGTGGAGCGCAGCGGTCGTCAGCGTCACCTCGCCGAGCACCATCACCTGCTCGACCTTGTTCAGCGGCACGCGCACCACCTGCCCCGCCCGGCCGCCGGAGGGCTGCACGCGCAGCGCCTCGCCCTCGAGCTTCACCAGGCTGTACTGTTCGGTCAGATACAGCGTCGCCATCAGGATCTCCACGCCCTCGCCGAGGGTCTCGATCATCGCTCCTCCCCCTTCCAGCCCGGCGCGGCCGCTAGAAGGCGCAGCTCGTCTGGTAGGCAAAGCGGCTCCAGCGAGCAGTCGCGGCACTTGGCGCGGTTATCGGTTGGCGGCGGGAGCGCTCCTGCCGCCACGAGCCGGTGCGCCTCGGCGCTCAGCCGCTCCACCTCGGCGCGCAGCTCGGGGGTGAAGACTACCTCCTCGCGGCGACGGGCGGCGAAGTAGAAGAGATAGCCGCGCTCGACCGCGCGCCCGGTCCGCTCCTCCAGGCAGAGCGCCTGGGCGCAGAGCTGCACGTGGTCGCTCTTCCAACGCCCCGGCCGCCCCTTCTTGTACTCGACGGGGTAGCTCGCCCCGCCCTTGAGCTCCACGAGGTCGCAGAAGCCCGCCACGCGCAGGCGCTCGCTCCAGACGTAGACCCGCCGCTCCTGCACGGCCTCGGCCAGCCAGGCGGTCCCGCCCAAGTCCACGCCCTGGTGGCGCAGGATGCCTTCGAGCACATGCTCGTTGACGAGCATCTCGGCCTGGATGAACTCGTAGCCGAAGCGGCGCGGGCAGTAGGCGAGGGCGTTGAGCATCGCCAGGGGGATGTAGTCGGGCGGGCCAATCTGGGCGCTCATCGCGGCTCGCGCTCGGGCAGGCGCCGGCAGAGGCCCATGCCGCGGGCGGTCTTCATGCCGACGCCGAGGAAGAGTGCGGCGTCGGCGAGCAGGCTGAGCATGCGAGCCAGTGCCGGGTCGGGGGGCAGTTCGTAGGTTGTGACGCCGACGAAGCCCTTCTGCGGCCCCTTGCCGAGAGAGATCTCGGTGGACTCGGCGCGGTAGCGGCTCACGAGAGTGTCGGCGGCGGCGGCCTTTACGGCGTCGAGGTCGAGGCGTAGCTCCGGCGGGGCCAGTTCGTTCCAGCGCTTCGCGAGGCTGGGGAAGATCAGGGCCGGGTCGGGGAGGATGGCGAGGCGCGGGCGACCGTCGGGGCGTGAGCCCTGGCCGACGGCGGTGGCGCTGGCGAACTCCAGGGTAAGGGAGTGGGCGGGCGCGGCGCGGGCGTGCAGGTCGGCGAAGCTGTTGTAGCCCGCCCAAGGGTGACCTTTTGGCGCCGGCGTGCCGATGACGTCGCCGAGGCGCAGCGCCGCCCTGCCGAGGCGCAGCGGGGCCTCGCCGGGCATCTGGCGCAGCATGGCCTGGACGAAGGGCTGGAAGAGGTCGGCGCGCAGCAATGTGAAGCGCAGCTCAACCAGTTCGCGGGCGCGGCCGGGCAGCACGGCGACGGTGTATGGTCTGCTGGAGGCGTCGGCGTGCAGCGCTTCGGCGGTGGCGGGGGCCACTTGGGCCAGTAGGTCAAGGAAGAGCGCCTGCGCACCTTGGCCCTGAGGGCGTGGCGTTGGGCCGATGCCGGTGGGGTGGAGCCGGACGACGAAGGCGTAGAGGTCGGGGAAAGAGGACAT
>DAOUGF010000254.1:0-3371 GCA_034429295.1 Chloroflexaceae bacterium | reverse complement strand
GCCACGGTGCGGCTTGGCGAGGCCACCCGCAGGATGCAGCGGTCGCCGCGGACCACGGCGATCGGGCGCTCCAGACGCAGCTGCACCCAGCCCGTCGCCCCCGGCGCGAGCTGCTCCGCGTCCAGGAGCGTCACGCGGCAGGGCACCTCGGCGGCCCCGCAGAAGAGGTCGAGGGCCATATTCTGGGTGATGGGGCCTGGGGCGTCGGCGAGCACCCGCGCTCGCAGGTCGATCAGCGTGGTGGGGCGGAGCGTATCGGGCGGGGCCAGCACATCGCCGCGGACGATCTGGCTGTGGTGTATGCCCGCCAGGTTCACCGCCACGCGGGTGCCGGGGAGCGCCGTCTCCTCCCGCTGGTGATGGGTTTGCAGACCGCGCACCCGCGCCCGCAGGCCCGCTGGCAGCACCTCTAGCTCCTGGCCAACGCTGAGCGGGCCGTCGAGCAACGTGCCGGTAACCACCGTGCCGAAGCCACCGATAGTGAACGAGCGGTCCACAGGCAGGCGTGGTGTGCCGCGGGCCGTCGTACGGGAGGGTGTGGCGTCGAGCACGGCGTCGAGCGCGGCTGTGAGCGCGTCGAGGCCCTGGCCGCTACGAGCGGAGACAGCGACGATCGGCGCGCCCGCCAGACTGGTGTCGGCCAGCCGCTCGGCCGCCTCCTCAGCCACCAGCGCGAGCCAATCGGCGTCCACCAGATCGGCCTTGGTGAGCGCCACCACGCCGTGGCGCACCTCGAGCAGGTCGAGGATGGCGAGATGCTCGGCCGTCTGGGGCATAAACGACTCGTCTGCGGCAACCACCAGCAGGGCCGCGTCGAGGCCGCCGACGCCGGCGAGCATATTCTTGATGAAGCGCTCGTGGCCTGGCACATCGATCAGGCTCACGCTGCGACCGGAGGGCAGGGTAAGCCAGGCGAAGCCGAGATCGATCGTCATCTCCCGACGCTGCTCCTCAGCCCAGCGGTCAGGGTCAATGCCGGTGAGCGCCTTCACCAGCGTCGACTTGCCGTGGTCAACGTGGCCGGCCGTGCCGATGACATACATAGAGGTGCGGGGTTACCGTTTACAATCGGGGATATGAGGCGCTCTGCTAGAATGTATCATAGCACCAAGGCCGGTCCGTCGTAGCTGTCCCTGGAGCGCTTCAGCCTATGAGCAACAACTACACCACCGCCATCGCCCATCTCAGCGCCGCAGACCCGGTGCTGGCCGCCGTTATCGAGCGGGTCGGGCCGTGTGAGCTGGCGCCCACCGGGCACAGCTTCGTGACGCTAGCAGACGCGATCGTCTCGCAGCAGATTTCCATCCAGGCGGCGGCGGCGATCATGCGTCGGCTGGAGGCGGCGCTGGGCGCCATCACGCCGGAGGCGATCCTGGCGAGCTCCGACGAGCTCCTGCGGGCTGCTGGGCTCTCGGGCCAGAAGGTGCGCTACCTGCGGGATCTGGCGGCCTACTCCGCCAGCGACGGCTTCGCGCGGCTGCCTGAGCTGGACGACGAGGCCGCGATCCTCGCCCTCACCGCGGTGAAGGGCGTGGGCCGCTGGACCGCCGAGATCTACCTGCTCTTCGCCCTCGGCCGCCCCGACATCCTCCCCGCCGACGATCTGGGCCTGCGCTATGCGGTGCAGCAGCTCTACGCCATGCCTGAGCCGCCCTCCGCCAAGGCCGTCCGCGCCTTGGGCGAGCGCTGGCGGCCCCATCGTAGCGTCGCCTCCTGGTACCTCTGGCGTGCCCGCCGGCTCCCGAGGGATGAGGGATGAGGCAGAGGCAAAGGGCTGAGGTTGAGAGGCTGCGGGCTGGTGATAGATGGCAGCTGGTAGACCGTACAATTACGATTTCGCGCCTTCCCTTAAGCGCTGCGCGCCACTTCGTAACGAAAATTCGAACCTTCGTTTCGCGTTTTAAGCGCTGCGCGCCACTTCGTAACGCCAGATTTCGTGTCATTCGCGATCCAAACGCCCACCCAGGAGCACCCTCTATGACCCGTCGTGACGGCCGTCGCCCAGACCAGCTACGCCCGCTCGAGATCGTCGTTGGTGCCGCGCCCTACGCCGAGGGCTCAGCCCTGATCGCCTGTGGCGACACCAGGGTGCTCTGCGCGGCGAGCGTAGAGGAGGCCCTGCCGGGCTGGCTGCGGGGCCAGGGCCGCGGCTGGGTGACGGCGGAGTACGCCCTGCTGCCACGAGCTACCCTCACCCGCAGCCGTCGCGAGCGGAGCGGGGCCGGTGGGCGCACCCAGGAGATCCAGCGCCTGATCGGGCGTTCCCTGCGAGCGGCGGTGGATCTGCAGGCCCTCGGCGAGCGGACGATCACGATCGACTGCGATGTGCTGCAGGCCGACGGCGGCACCCGCACGGCCGCGATCACAGGCGGCTACGTCGCGCTCGCCCTGGCCTGCAAGTGGCTCGTTGATCAGGGCAAGCTTGGGCAGAGCCCCCTGGTGCGGGCTGTGGCCGCGGTGAGCGTCGGCAGCGTCGCCGGCGAGCTGCTGCTCGACCTCGACTACAGCGAGGACAGCGCCGCCGACATGGACTGCAACGTCGTCATGACCGACGGTGGCGATTTCGTGGAGCTACAGGCCACCGCCGAGGGCGAGCCCGTCTCGCGGGATCGCCTCGACGCACTGATCGAGCTGGCCGCAGGCGGCATCACGCAGCTGCTCGCAGCCCAGCGCAAGGCGTTGGGCGGCTGAGGGCGCGCCTGGCGTCATAACCATTCCCCAACTGGGGGACGAGCATATTGACTCGTATCCGATTTCGTGTTATAGTTAACCTGTTATAGTGTAGATATGCTGCGTTGGCACACTAGCGCTGCTGGACCGCACCCTCGAGCCTCAGCCTGAGGGCGCGAGAGTAGGCACCAGGATATGCAGCCAATATAGCAGTACACTCCGCCCCTGCATCGCCGGTGCCACATGATCCGTCTCGGCTTCGCCATCAGATCCCTGGGGCGTCCGGAGCTGAACGCGGGCGGCGGGCGCGGCGCGGCGCCTCATCTCAGCCGCTCGCTCGCAGCCCTCGGCGATATGCTTGGCTATATCACCAGGCTGGGCGTAGGCTTCTACCGGATCGCGCTGGCGCCGGAGCTTTCCTTCGCCCAACTCGCCGACTGCGCCGCCCAGATCGAGCTCCTGGCCGGTCAGCTGGCGGCGGCGCGGCTGCGGCTCGGCGTCCATCTGCCCACAGGGTTGGCGCTCGGCAGCCCGAGTGGGGCCGACGCCGCGCGGGCGATCAACACGATCGAGGTGACGGCGGCCCTGCTGGCGCAACTCGACGGGCGGGCGCCCGGGGCCGCCGAGCACACGATGGTGGCCCACCTCGGCGCGGCAGCCGCCGATAGCGCTAGCCTGGAGCGCTTTGCGACGCGCTACCG
>DAOUGF010000253.1:0-4960 GCA_034429295.1 Chloroflexaceae bacterium | reverse complement strand
CCCACCTCTGTTTGCCTGTGGCGGAGTGGCGTCGGCACGCCGGATTGTTCAGGGCGCAACCAGCAGGCGAGAGCCATCGCACCTGGCCAGGGCTCAAGCCCGTCGATGAGACGAGGGAGCAGATCAGCGATGGCACGGTACTGGCCTCCGGCTTGGGGTCCAGGGGCGCTGCCCCTGGCGCGGGGGGTGTCGGGGGGCGTGCGTACCCCCCCTGACAAACCAAGCGGGGTGCGGGGCGCCAGCCCCCCGCAGCAGGTATGGGCAGCTTGCCCACCTCCCCGGTGGGGCGCCAACGCCCGCCCAACTCGTTGCCCTCAGCCGGCCGGCGCGATGGCGAGGATCGCCACGCCGCGCCCCTCAAGGGTAAACTCCCCGCTGAGCCGACGCCCGCTCAGCAGTTCCTCGGCGGGACGCTCCAGTGTGATTGTGGCAGGCGCTTCCCCGTGGTTGAGCAGGTAGAGCAGCTCGTTCGTGACGGAGCGCCGCCTGATCGCCTCCACCCCATCGGGCACTACGGCCGCCGGTCCCAAGCCTGTCTCAGCGCAGACGTGCTCGAGCAGCCAGGCCATAGCCGCAGGCTCCGGTCGTGTGCCCACGTAGTACGCCGCGCCGGCGCCGAAGGCGTTGCGGGTGATCGCCGGCGCCCCGGCGTAGTAGCCATCGGTGTAGCTCGCCAGGGGCTCGGCGCTCTCGAGCTCGATCACGTCCGCCCACAGATCGCAGCTGTAGATCGCGCCGCCCTCTGTGACGATGCCGTTACTCTGGCCGGGCGCGAAGGGGGCGAACTCCTCGATCCGCAGGCCCAGCAGCGCGCGGAACGGCGCCGGGTAGCCGCCCAGGTAGATCTGCTCGTGCTCGTCCACGATCCCGCTGAAGGGGCCCATCACCAGTGTGCCGCCGGCCGCCACATACTCCTCCAGCCGCCTGGCCTCCGCCTCACGGATCAGGTAGAGATTCGGCGCCAGCAGCAGCCGGTAGCCGCCCAACGCGGCCCCGGGCGCCACAAAATCCACGGTGATGTTGCGGGCGTAGAGCGGCTCGTAGAAGCGGCGCACCTGGTCGAGCAGGCGGAGATCCTTTGAAGGCTTGCTGTCGAGCTCCAGGGCCCACCAGTTCTCCCAATCGAAGAGGATGGCCACATTGGCCTGCACCCGCGTTGAGAGCAGGGCATCGAGCTTGCGCAACTCCTGGCCGAGGCCCACGATCTCCCGCCAGGTGCGGGTGGCCGTGCCGCCGTGGGGTACCATCCCGCTGTGGAACTTCTCGGCGCCGGCTTTCGACGCCCGCCACTGGAAGAACATCGCCCCGTTGGAGCCGCGGGCGATCGCCTGGTGGCTCCAGAGGCGCATCTGGCCGGGCTGCTTCACCAGATTGTGGGGACGCCAGTTCACCTGGCTGGGGGCCTGCTCCATCAGCAGCCAGGGCTCGCCGGCGCGCAGCGAACGCGCCAGGTCGTAGTTCATCGCCGCGTCAACATGGGCCTGCGGGTCGCTCGGGTCCGGGTAGCTGTCCAGCGTCACCAGATCCTCGCGGGCCGCCCAGGTCCAGTAGTCCAGCGGCTTGAAGTTGAGCATAAAGTTGGTCGTCACCGGCATATCGGGCGTCAGCTCTCGCAGGATGCCCACCTCCAGCTCGAAGCAGGCCAGCAAGGCATCGGAGCAGAAGCGGCGCCAGTCGAGCTGCTGGGTGGGGTTGGCGAAGGTTGGCGCGGTCCGCGGGGGCTGGATCTCGTCCCAAGAGCCGTACTGCTGGCTCCAGAAGGCGGTACCCCAGGCGGCGTTCAGGGCTTCGAGGGTGCCGTAGCGGGCCTCGAGCCAGCGGCGGAAATCGCGGGCCGACTCGTCGCAGTAGCAGGCGCTCACGTGACAGCCGTACTCGTTGCCGACGTGCCAGAGCGCCAGCGCGGGGTGCTCGCGGTAGCGCTCGGCGATCCGGCGCACCAGCTTGCTGGCGGCCTCGCGGTAGGCCGGGCTGCTCGGGCAGTAGTGCTGCCGCCCGCCTGGCCAGAGCGTCACGCCTTCCGCGGTGACGGGGAGCGACTCCGGGTGCAGCTTCGCCAGCCAGGGCGGCGGCGAGGCGGTGGCCGTAGCGAGGCAGACCTTCACCCCACCGCTGTGGAGCAGGTCCAGCAGCCGATCGAGCCAGGCGAAGTCGTACTGGCCCGGCTGGGGCTCAAGCTTCGCCCAGGAGAAGATGCCCACGGAAACCAGGTTCACGCCGGCCTCCTGCATCAGGCGCAGATCCTCCTGCCAGACCTCCTCGGGCCACTGCTCGGGGTTGTAGTCGCCGCCGTAGGCGAGATGGGGGAGCGGGAAGGGTCGGGTCATGGCTTCCTCTCACGCGAACTGCGGCAGGTACGGGGCGTGTGCGGCCAGCAGTTCGTCGAGTAGCTTCGGCGCCGCGCGGAAGTCGCGCACCAGCGGATCGCCGAGGAGCGCCTGGAGGGCGAGGCGCCGATCGCCGGTGAGAGCGGCCTCGACGATCAGCTCCTGGTTGATCACGTGGGGGATGATCGTACCGAGCAGGGCGGGCGGCAGATCGCCGACGCTCACCCCAGCGGCGCCGGTGGGGCCGATCACGCCCATCGTCTCGACCACGACATCCCGGGGCAGGTTGGCGATCTGGCCGCTGTTGGGCAGGTTCAGCACGGTGTAGAGCGAGCGCCCGCTGGCGATGGCGGCAACGATGTCGGCCACCGGCTCCTCGGAGCGTCCGGTGGGCAGCGGCTCGGCGCCGGAGATCCAGGCCCGGACGCTGTCGCGGGCCACAGCGCCCATCTCGCGCCGGTGCGAGATCTCGGTGAGCAGCACCCCGTAGTCGGCGCCGGCCCTGGTCTCTTCGGTGAGGAAGCTGGGGAAGAACTCGGCCACGTGGCGGTCGCCGGCGCCGGCGAGGTAGCCGTAGACGTCGAGCAGGGCCAGCTTCACGCCCCAGCGGTCCTGGAAGGGCGGCAGGAAGGCGCCGCTTGTCGCCTTGAGCGGGATGGGCCGGCCGTCCCGCAGGGCGCTGCGCAGCAGTTCAACCCCATCCTCGCCGCGGATCTTCAGGTCGAGCAGCCAGGTCATGTGGTTGATGCCGGCCAGCTTGAAGGCGAACTCGTCGTCGCTGGCGCCGAACATCTCCTTCAGGGTGCGCCGCACGCCGAAGAGCTCATGGCAGAGGCCGACAGTCTTGATCCTGGTGGTCTTCGTCACCGCCCTGGTGAGCGTCGTCATCGGGTTGGTGAGGTTGAGCAGCCAGGCGTCGGGGCAGACCTGCTCCATCGTCCGGGCGATCTCGAGCATCGGCGGGATGTTGCGCAGGGCGCGGGACAGGCCGCCGGGCCCCACCGTGTCGCCCACCGACTGGTAGATGCCGTACTTGCGGGGGATGTCGAGGTCGTGGGCCATCGCCTCGAGGCCGCCGGTGGTGATGGTGACGACTACAAACTCGGCGCCGCGGAGCGCCTCGGCCAGGTTGGTCGTGGCCTCGATGCTGAAGCCCCCGTCGGTGGCTGCCATGATCTGCTCGCCCAAGCGGCGAATATCCTCCAGGGCCTCCTCGTTGATGTCGTGCAACACAATCTTGCCGCCAAGCTCCGGTATGGCGGCCAGATCCCGCAGGATGATCGGACTCCAGTTGTAGCTGCCGCCGCCGACGATGCAGATCGTTGTGCTTGTCATAAGACCCAGGTGCTCCACTGAAATCTCGGCCTGCCAGGAGATGACCGAGCGCTCTCGTGTCCAGGTAGTATCCCATATGTGGCGGGGATTGTTGCCGCCACCCTGCTGCCTGCGCTGAGGAAGGGCGCAGCGCTATCAGACGTGCGCCAGGTAGCGCTCGGCGATCTGCGCGAGCACGGCGTCGCCGGGTGTATCCCAGAGCGCCTGGTTGAAGATCTCGACCTCGATCGGCCCGCGGTAGCCGGCGGCCTCGACCAGGGCGCGGATGCGGCGCAACTCGATCCGGCCGTCGCCCATCATGCCGCGGCCGAGCAGCGGATCGGGCAGGGGCACGATCCAGTCGTTCACGTGGTAGCCGAAGATATGGCCGGCGGCGCGGGCCATCTGCGCCTCCAGGTCGGGGTCCCACCAGACGTGGTAGGTATCGACAACCAGGCCGAGGAAGGGCGAGGCATGGCGCTCGACCAGGGCGTTGGCTTCGGCGAGGGTGACGATCGCCGAGCGGTCGGCGGCGAAGAGCGGGTGGAGCGGCTCGATGCCGAGGCGCACGCCGCGCTCGGCGGCGTAGGGCAGCAACTGAGCGATGCCGTCGGCGATCATGGCGCGGGCGGCGGCGATGTCTTTATCGGGCGCGGGGCCGCAGACCAGCACCAGCACCTCGGCGCCGAACTCGGCGGCCTCGTCCACGGCGCGGCGGTTGTCGTCGAGGCGGGCGGCCCGCTCGGCGACGGTAGCGGCGGGGAACATGCCGCCGCGGCAGACGCTGGAAACCTTCAGGCCGGCGTCGCGAACGTAGCGCAGGCTGGCGGCCAGCCCGGCCTCGGCGATCTTATCGCGCCAGAGGCCGATCCAGGGGATGCCGGCGCGAGCGCAGCCCTCGACAGCCTCGCGAACGCCCCAGCGCTGGGTGGTGGCCATGTTCAGGCTCAGTCGGGAGAGGTCGGTGAGTTGTTCCATCTGATGTGGCCCTGTCAGTCAAGATTCTTAAGCCCGCCAAGAAAGGGCGGCCATGACGGGCCGCCCGTACGAGTCCATCAGGTGGCCGAGAAAGGGCGGCCACGACGGGCCGCCCGTACGAGTCCATCGTGGAGAAGCCACGTCAGGCCACCCCGGCGAGGGCGAGGACGTGGCCCATGCGGGCGGCGGCGAGCTCGGGATCGCGCAGCAGGCCGGCGCGGTCGGCGAGCACGAGCAGCTCGGCGAGGTGCACGACGGAGCGGGCGCTCTCCAGGCCGCCGACCATGCGGAAGTGGGATTGGTGGCCGTTGAGGTAGGCCAGAAAGACGACGCCCGTCTTG
>DAOUGF010000252.1:0-3850 GCA_034429295.1 Chloroflexaceae bacterium | reverse complement strand
GGGGTCCCGTTGATGGCGACGCCCTTGGCTTCAAGGGCGCGAGCGGCTGCGGCGGCCACATCGGCGAGGGAGGCGCCGGGACGCGTGGCCTCAACCACGGCCACCAGGGCGCCCTCCACCAGCGGCGCCCCGCTGATCTGGAAGGGCACGCCGGCCATCTCCAGCGCCATCTCGGCGCTCATCACCGCGCTGCCCATATCCACCAGAGCCAGCACGGCGTCCACGCCGCTGAGCTCCTTGATCGCCTCGCTGATCAGATCGGCCGAGGTTCCCAGGTCGCCCTCAACAGTGCCGCCGGCCGCCGCGACCCGCACCTGCCCCTTGCCCATCTGGTCGGCAAGCTCTTTGACCCCGCGGGCGATATTGGCGCTGTGGGAGATGATAAGAAGACCTATCATGGTGTCGGTTGAGGGTTGAGCGTTGAGAATGGTCTGGACATTCTCAACGCTCAATTCCATAGGCTTCGGCCAGAATCTCGATCGGGTGCTGGCTTGGCACGCCAGTCGCGTGAGTGATCTGCCAGCGGCACGTCTCGCTATCGCAGAGCGCCAACTCGGCCCCGGAGCCGCGGACGAACTCGAAGAGCCCGGCGCCGACATCCATGGCGATCTGATACTTCTCTGTTTTCAGGCCGTAGGTGCCGGCGATTCCGCAGCAGTCGGCGCGGCTCTCCATGAGCTTGAGGCCGGGCACGAGGGAGAGCACATCGAGGACCGGGCGGCCCAGCCGGTGGGCCCGATACTGGCAAGGCGGGTGGTAGGGCAGCTCGCGCTCCAGCGGGCGGAACTCCGTGTTCAGCTCGTCCCGCTCAGCCAACTCCCGCAGGAACTCGAAGATGTCATAGGTGCCTTTGGCCACGGCGAGCACATCGTCGCTGGTGAGGCCAAGGATCTCGGGCGCCTCCTCCTTCAGTGTAAGCGTGCAGCTGGTGCTGGTGCCGACCACGGGGATGCCCTGGCGTACATAGGGCAGCAGCTTGCGTACGTTCGCCTCGTGGTACTTGCGGGCGGTGGCGAAGTCGCCGTTCGAGATCAGCGGCAGACCACAGCAGTTCTGCTCCGCCAGGATCACCTCGAAGCCGTTGCGCTCCAGCACCGCCACCGCCGCCTTACCCACCCGCGGCTCGTAATAGTTGGTGGAACAGCCATGGAAGTAGACCACCTGCCGTTTCTCCGATGAAGGAGAGACGGCCGAAGGTCGCCGATCCGCCGTTCGCCGTCGCCGCTTAAACCACGACCTGAACGAGTAAGTGCTCGCCCGGGGCAACGGCGCGTCGCGGTGGATCTTCATCACCAGATCGATGAGCCAGCGGGCGGGCTTGAAGGAGAGGCCGAAGTTCACCAGCGGGGCGTGGGGGCCGCAGCTGAGCCGGCCGATCAGCTCGGAACGGGCGATCAGGCGGTTGCGCAGCGGCATGCCGCGCTCGGCCACGATCTGGCCGCGGGCGCGGGCGTTCAGCTCGGCGATCCGCACGCCCGTGGGGCAAACCTGATTGCAGACCCGGCAGCCCGAGCAGTAGTCCACCGAGCTATCGGGCGAGGGCTGGCGATCGTGGCGGAAGCGCTGGGCCTGCGGCCCAACATACTTCGGCCCTGGGAACTTATCGGTCACCGCGGCCACGGGGCAGGCGGCCGTGCAGATATTGCACTTGATACAGTGATCGAGAGATTGAGTGAGCGAGAGCTCGATATGATCGATCATAACTGTCCTGCGGCGTAGCCGGTGGCGACCGCCACACCTTCAAGGCACCCCTCGCGGATGGGATCGAAGCCGGCGAGGGCGCCCCCTACGACGGCGACATTGCTGTAGACGACGCGGCCGGCTGCGTCGAGCGGGCGGAGGGCCGCATCCACGGCGATGCCGGCGGAGAAGACAGGGTGCCCGCCCTCGGCGAGGAAGCGAGGCGCTAGCCACTCGGCCCTGGAAGCGGGCGCGCGCACCGGCAGGCCAAGCGCCGTCTCCCGCAGCTCGCCCGTGTGCTCGGCGCGCAGGCCACCCCCGGCGACGCCGCCCGTGGCCAGCACCCAGCGTCTGGCCCCGTGGCGCTGCTCGCGGGCCGCCGCCTCGCTGTACACCGCTACCAAAACGGCGCCTTCGCCCGTCTCCTGGTCCGAAGCCTCTCCTCGCTGCACGAACGAGCCGATCTGCAGGCGGCCGCCAGCGGCTCTGAGAGCCTCCTCGAGGGCATGGAAGAGCCGCGCGCCCGGCACCGAGGTGGGCAGGGTTGGGATCTCAAAGATCAGGGCGCCGGCGCGATCCTGCAAGTCGCGCACCACTTCGCTCGCCCGGCGCAGGCCGAGCACAGCGGGGAGACCCACGCGGGCGTAGCCGCCGCGGCGCACATGCTCGGCGAGCTGCCTGCCGATCTCGGCGCGGAACTCCTCGCGCTCGAAGAGCCGCGCGTAGATCATCGGGCCGAACTCCTTGCTGCGGTCGGTTGGCGGCAGCCGCAGGTAGACGCCATCGACGGCAAAGCCTTGGGCCCGCAGGTTGGCGGCGATCATGGGCGGGTAGAAATCCCGTAGCTCGCGCAGGCCGGCGATCAGCGTGGGACGCCCGTCGGCGAGCTGCCGCGACTCGCCGGCAGCCATCGTCGCGGGTACCAGGACCGTTGGCCGCAGGGCGCCCATCGCCGTGGGCAGCAGCAGGGTGCGCCGCGGGCTGCCGACGAGCGGGTAGCCCGCCGCCTCGCACGCGGCCCGCAGCCGCTCCAGACCCCGCTCGAGCGCCGCCGCGCCGGCTAGAGCGTAGGGATGGTCGGGGCGCTCGGCCGCGAGCCGCTCCACAGCGCCCAGCGGGTCGTCGCCGGCGTCGAGCAGGTCGATGCAGCCTGATGCCCAATGGGTTGTGCCGTGGCCCTTAGCCAGCACCAGCACCCGCTCGCCGCGCTCGGCCCGCCCAAGCGCGGCCATGAGCCCGGCGATGCCCGCGCCGATGACGATCGTGTCGTAGTTCATCAGGCTTTCACATACTCAGTGGCCACCTCGGGGCGATCCGTGACGAGGCCGCCGCCCTGCTCGGCGAGGGGGCGCAGCCGCTGCACGCCCATCACGCCGACGTAGATCAGCTCGTCGAGCCTGGCCTGCCGCATCTGGTCGCCCCAGAGCACCGGGCTCATGCCCTTCCAGCGTTCCTGCAAGAAATGGAGCAGGGCTGCATTCGCGTTCTGGATCGAGAAGTGAGCATTGGGCCTGTCCGCATTGCCGCCGGCGCCATCAGCAAGCGCCTGCTGGCGGCTCACGCCGTCGGGCTCAGCTCGCTGCTCGTAGAGCAGCGCCGTCGTGCGATAGATGCACCAGCCGCCCTGGCAGGGGCCCATGCCCATACGCACATCGCGGCGCACATCGTCGAGGTTGCTGGCACCGCTGTTGATGGCCGCCAGCATCCGCTCGCGGGTCACCAACTCACACTCGCAGATCAGGTCGCCGTAGGCGTGCTCCGCCTCAACAGCGGCCAGATGCTTGCCCAGCCAGTAGTGGTCGGTGCGATGGCCCGCGGCCCCCCCGGGCGCGGGGTAAGAGCGGTGCTCGAAGTTCGGCGGCGGCAGAACCTCATCGGCGGTGCGACAGGGCTTCGTATTGCCGAGCCTGTGGGCGATCTCGTTTACCGCCTCCTCGGCCATCAGGCGGAACGTCGTCCACTTGCCGCCGACGATCGAGAAGATCCCGGCCACCCCATCGCGGGCTTCGTGGTCGAGGAGTTTGTAGGTACGGGGGATGTCGCGGTCACTGGCGACGTCCTGATCCTTGTAGAGCGGCCGCACGCCCGCCCAGGCTCGCAGCGCCCGGTACTGCTTAAAGCCGGGCACCAGCTTCTCGCCCTCCTCCAGCATGAAGCTGACCTCGTCCGG
>DAOUGF010000251.1:0-7552 GCA_034429295.1 Chloroflexaceae bacterium | reverse complement strand
CCGCCACACCTGGGATGTGTGGCATGGCGCGATGGCGCCTTACCAAGCGTACGCTCGCTTCGAGGGTCGCTTCGTGAGCGAGTTCGGCATGCAGGCCGCGCCCGCCCTCGCCACGCTCGAAGCGGTTGTGCCGCCGGAGGAGCGCCACCCCCAGAGTCGCACCCTCGACCACCACAACAAAGCCGAGGGCGGTCCCCGGCGCCTCGCAGCCTATCTCAACGACACGATCCGTACCGGTACGGACCTTGAGTCCTACTGCTACGCGACTCAGCTGGTGCAGGCCGAGGCGCTGAGCTTCGCCTACCGCGCCTGGCGGCGACGCTGGCACGGGCCGGGCCGCTACGCGGTATCGGGCGCCCTCGTCTGGCAGCTGAACGACTGCTGGCCGGTGGTGAGTTGGGCGGTGGTGGATTGGGCGCTGCGACCGAAGGCAGCGCTGGCGGCGATCCGGCGCGAGTTGGCGCCGGTGGCCGTGGGTCTGATGGCGGAAGGGAGCGGGGCGACGGTTTGGGCGGTGAATGGCACGCCCGAGCCGGTGGCAGCGACGCTGGAGCTGCGGCGCTGCGACCTGAGCGGCGCGATGGAACTGGTGGAGCGCCGCCCGGTGACACTGGCGCCGCTGGGAGCGACCGAGCTCGGCAGCATTCCGGCCGCCGCGGGCGAGGCGGTGCTGGCGGCGCGGCTGCTCGCCGGCGATGAGGTGCTGGCGCGGGCGACGCTGTGGCCGGAGCCGCTGAAGTACCTGGCGCTGCCCGACCCCGGCCTGAGCATCCGCGTCCTCGGCGACGAGCGGGTGGAGTTGCGGGTGGAGCGGCCGGCGAAGGGGGTGCTGCTCGATGCCGGCGATGGCGTGGCCTGGGACGATAACTACCTCGACCTGCTGCCGGACGAGCCGCGGGTGGTGGTCGCCCGCGGCTTAGGCGGGCGTGAGGTACGGGCGCGCTATGCCCGGTAGGGGATGCGGGGCGCAAGCGCTTCGCGCCACTGCGTCCGCCGCCCCTGCTCCCCGGCCCTCGTCGTGCCGACGCCTACTGCGGGGCGCTGCGCCCTCGCTCCCCCGCCTCGCGGTGCTTGCCCCGAAGCAGTACCATCTTCGCGGTGAGCAGGCATGCGAGCGGGCTCCGCCCCTCGCGCTCCCGCCAAGGGGGCGGCTGCCCCCTGACAACCCCCGAAGCCGGCGGCCGCCTCAGTCCGCGTACCATCGCTGCATGCCCCTCGGCGCCGAGGGCGGGAGTAGCCCGTCGTGCCCACGACAGATGCCGCACAGCTTCGCGTCTTCGCGTTCGCGCCCTCGCGCCATTCGTTCCGCGTTCTTCGCTCCCTTTCACGTCATTCGCGATCCAAACGTCCCCCTGCCCAGCAGCTGCCGTCGAGCGGGTACAGCAACTCCCCGACCTCAGCGGCTGGCATGCTGCGATGGCGCCCTCGGCGCTGAGGTGTCGGAAGGCTCGCGTCCGCCCCCCTGACAAAACACGCGGGGAGCGGAGCGGCAGCGCCCGCAACGGCTGCACACACCGGGCGGGGCGCCGGCATCTTTGCTGGGGGGCGCGGGAGCACAGCCTGCCCACGCCCCTCCCCATCAACTCAGCGCCGCCCACACCTCGAGCTTGGTGCGGACGCGCCTGATCACCTCGTCGGTGAACTCATCGGTTTGGGCGTGGCCACCGAGGTCGGAGGTGCGCACGCCGTCGTAGATGGCCTCCATACAGGCCTCGATGATCGCCCGCGAGGCCTGCGCCGCCGGCTTTGTGTTCAGGTGGGCCAGAAGCGAGGCGCCGGCGAGGATCATGGCGAGGGGATTAGCCAGGTTCTTGCCGAAGAGCGTCGGCGCGGTGCCGTGGGGCGCCTCAGCCATCACGACCTTGATGTTCATCTCCTCGTCGAGGGCGAGCAGCAGCGACTCGGCGCCAGCGATCGAGCCGAACATCTGCATCACCAGATCGGAGAGGCAGTCGCCGTCCCGGTTGAGTGAAGGGATCGCCAGCGGCAGGTCGCCGGCAGTCAGCAGCAGGGCGTAGGTGGCGTCGATCAGCTGGGGGTCGTAGCGCACATTGGGGTGGCGCCGCGCCGCGGCGTCCATCTCTTCCTTCAGCATCCCCTCGTAGATCGGGCTCACGGTGTACTTCGGCCCGCCGAAGACCTTGCCGCCCACCCGCTCCGCGTGCTGGAAGGCCACCTCGGCAACGGCGCGGCAGACGCGCCGGGTGATCTTTTCAGTGCGGTAGGCCACCTCATCGAGCCCCTCGCCCTCGCGCCACTCCTTGGCGCCGTAGGCGTCGTCCACCGCCATGCGCACCACGGTAATCGGCGCGAAGACGCCGCCGACGGGGCGCACGCCGGGGATGCGGCGCCCGGTGCGAATAATCACGGTGCCGTCGATCGCCTCGCGGACAATAGCGTTCGGGCTACCAACGTCGCCTGGCGTCTCCGGTGTGATCGTGGCCGCCTTCAGCCCGAACCCACTCGCCCGCATCGCCGCCGCGGCCTCATGGACGACCTCATTCTTTGTCCTGCGGCGGTTCTCGAGGCTTAGGTCGAAGCGCTGGAACGCCAACTCGACCTTCGTCACCGCAGGGTCGAGCACCCGCAGCGCCTCCTCAAGCAACTCCTGCCCCGTCTGGTCGCCCTCAAGCACCACGATCGTCGGCGTTTGCTCTGCCATCTATGTCGCTCCTTCCCGACGCACTCTACCGATAGCCGGCGAGCCCGCCGGCAGCGCCCACACGATACCACAAGTTGCGTCCGCCACCCTCGCCGCGGGACGCGGCCGCCCCCGCTCCCCCGGCCCAGGAGGGCCCGCGTTGACCCTCCTGGACCTCCCGCGCCAGGGGACGTTGTCCCCTGGACCCCTAAAGCCGACGGCCACCTCAATCCGCATACCATCGCTGCATGCCCCTCGGCGCCGAGAGCGGGCCTTGCGTTCCCAGCGGCGCGCCTGCTGCCAGGCAGCTTCGCTTCCACCAACAACCCCTTCCTTTGGGCAGTGAAGCTGTGGGGCAGCTGCCGTCGGCGAGTAGTGCAGCTCCCCGACCTCGGTGCAAGGCATGCGCCGCCCTCGGCAGGGAAAGGCGTCGGCTTTGGGCGTCCGGGGAACGCGCGTCCGCCCCTGACAAAACAAGCGGGGCGCAGGGCGGCGGACGCAGTGGCGCGAAGCGCTTGCGCCCGCTAGCCCCGCGCATTGACGCTCCCGCGCGCCGTGTGGTACTATCTGGCCAAACAACTGCATAACACCGCATCGTGGGCTTCGTCCCACGGGGCAGGGAGCCCTGAGGAAGCGACGGGCTTAATGGGGGGAAGCCGGTCAAAGGCCGGCGCAGTCCACGCTACTGTAGGCCGCGTATCGCGGCGAGCCAGAATGCCCCGCCCTGCTACAGCCGACCAACCTCGCGCTGGAATGGGGGTGGGGCAGCGGTAGGGACCACGGCTTACGCGGGGCTCCCTTCTCTGCACACCCTCTCCACAGTTCTGTGGAGGGGTTTTTTCTTTGGCGATCTGCGCCCGCCCCGTTCCGGCTGTGTCGCCGCCCG
This sequence comes from Chloroflexaceae bacterium, assembly GCA_034429295.1. GTDB lineage: Bacteria > Chloroflexota > Chloroflexia > Chloroflexales > Chloroflexaceae > OHK40. The sequence goes on along the minus strand of DAOUGF010000251.1, from coordinate 4,025 downwards.
CTTTTGAAAGGAGCGTGTGATGCGCCGCCTGCTTTGTGCCGTGATCGCCCTGGCCCTCGCCCTGCTCGCCGCCCGCCCGCTCGTCGCCCACGCTCAAAGCGCCCCGGCCGCGCTCACGAGCGCCCTCAGCTGGATGCAGAGCCAGCAGCAGCCCGACGGTAGCTTCCCCGGCTTTGGCCCCGGCGACACCGCCGACGCCGTGATGGCTATCGTGGCCTCCGGCACGAGGTTCGACGCCTACGATGTCTCGCCGATCGACTATCTGAAGGGCGAGGCCGCCGCCTACGCCGCCAGCGGGGTGGGCGGCGCCGCCAAGCTGACGCTGGCCGCCATCGCAGCCGGCGAGGACCCGACGACCTTCGGTGGCGTGAACCTGCTGGCGGAGCTCGGCAAGGCCTACGATCCACAGACGGGCCAGTACGGTTCCGACGTCTACGGCCACGCCCTGGCCTTGCTGGCGATCCGCGCCGCCGGGGCGACGCCGCCCGACGCCGCCGTGGCTCGCCTGATTGACTTGCAGCTTGAGGATGGCGGCTGGAGCTTTGACGGCACCGCGGAGACAGGCAGCGACACCAACACGACCAGCATGGCGCTGCAGGCGCTCGCCGGGCTGCCCGATGCCGCCGACGCCAGCGCCGCCGCCATCGCCTACCTCAAGGGCCAGCAGAACGACGACGGCGGCTTCCCCTACTCGCAGAGCTCGCAGTTCGGCAACGACAGCGACGCCAACTCCACGGCGTCGGCACTGCTGGCACTCGCGGCTGTCGGCGAGGACCCGGAGGCCGAGGAGTGGGCCCCTGACGGCAACACGCCCATCGATGCGCTGATCAGCCTGCAGAACAGCAGCGGTGCCTTCCGCTACCAGGCGGCCCAAGCCGATGACAATCCCCTGGCGACCTACGCAGCCGCCCTCGGCCTCTCAGGGGCGGCGCTCCCCATCCGCACGGCGAGCGTGCCGGGCGCCCAAGCGGCCGTGGCGCCTGCGACGAATCTGCCCGCGACTGGCGCCGCCGATCAGCCCATCGCCCTGCCGGCCCTTCTGCTCGCCGGGCTCGCCCTCGCGGGGGCCGGGCTGCTGCTGCGCCGCCTGGCGCCCCACGATCATGAACCAGTGGCTTAGCGCGATCATCCTCGCCCTCGCCCTGATAGCGACGGCCCAAGCCCAACCGGCTGAGAGCCGGGCCGGATTGGTGGTGCAGTACGGCGACGGCGAGGTGGAAACGGCCTGCGTGCATTTCAGCGAGCCGGAGATCAACGGCATCGAGTTGTTGGAGCGATCCGGCATCCCCGCTGTGATCCAGGGTATGAACTTGGGAGCCGCGGTGTGCAAGATCGGGCCTGACGGCTGCGACTACCCCGCCGAGAACTGCTTCTGCGAGCGCGACGGGGCCCGCAGCACCTACTGGGCCTTCTACAGCCTTGAGGGCGGCGCGTGGCGCTACGCGAACCTGGGCGCGGCCAGCGTCAGCGTGCGAGATGGCGCTGTCCACGGCTGGGCCTGGGGCGATGGTGGGTCGGGCGAGGGCGCCCAACCGCCCATCCTGAGCTTAGAGGATATCTGCGGCCTCCAGGCTCAGCCGACCGCCGCCGAAGCCCCGGCGCCAGCGACAGAGCCTGCGGCCACCGAGGGCCTGGCGCCGGCGACAGAACCTGCGGCAGCCGTGGCGCCGAGCGCGCCGGCCGCTCCAGAGGCGACTCAGCCGGAGGCCGACTCACCCGCGAGCGGTGGCGCGAGCCTGCCCGTCGGCTACATCGGCTTCGCTATTCTGGCCCTCGTCCTGATCGTCGGGGCCGCGGTGGCGGCTCGCCGCTAGGAGCCACAGAATGCGCACTAGCGTCTGGCTCGTTCGCCACGGGCAGACCCAAGCCAACCTTGAGCGTCGCTACCAGAGCCGCAGCGATAGCCCACTCACCAACTACGGCCGCTTGCAGATGGCCGCCCTGGCAGGGCGGCTGCGGCCCATCCCCTTCGACACGGCCGTTGTGAGCCCCTCCGAGCGCACCAGGCTGCTCGCCGAGGCGCTGCTGGCCGGACGGCGCGGCGTGACGGTGCGCCTCGACCAGCGCTGGTCCGAGGTGAGCCATGGTCGCTGGGAGGGCCTCACCTACCGCGAAGTGTTGGCCCGCTACCCCGCCGAGGCCCGCACACGCTGGGCGCAGGGCCCCGATGGCCGCGCCGAGGGCGGCGAGAGCCTCGCTGAGGTATACGCCCGCGTCGCAGAGGCCTGGCGAGAGCTGCTCCGCGACCACGCTGGAGGCCGGGTGCTGATCGTAACCCATGCCACGCCGGTGCAGCTCGTGCTCTGCATCTGCTTCGGCCTCGGGCCTGGCGAGCACTGGCGTTGGCGGATCGATCTCGGCAGCCTGACCTGCCTCGATATCTATCCCAGCGGCGCGATCGTGCGCCGGGTGAACGAGGTGCCGCGGATTCCCAATTCTCAATGCTTATGCACACCCTCACCTGGCTGATCTGGCTGGCCACAGCGCTCGCGGCGACGATGCTCGCGCCGAGCCCGCTCTACCTCTGCCTGATCTTTCTGACCGCCGTCCAGGTCTTTCTGGCCTGGCGGGGCGACTCGCCGCTGGCGCGCAGCTTCGGGCTGTTTATGCGGGTGGGCGCCTACGTGTTCGCCGGCTACGTCCTCTTCGGCGTGATCACCGTGGGCGGGGCACGGGGGCAGACGACCCTGGCGCGGCTGCCGGCGCTCGTACTGCCAGACTGGCTGGGCGGCGTGGTGCTCGGCGGCCCCATCACCGCTGAGGCCCTGGCCTGGGGCGCCACCAGGGGTCTGGGGCTCTGGACATTGATGGTGATCTTCGGCGCCTTCAACGCCCTGGTGAACCATCACCGGCTGCTGCGGCTCGCGCCGCGCTCGCTCTTCCACGCCGGGCTGGCGGTCACGATCGCGATCGGCTTCGTTCCTGCGCTGCTACGGGCGATCGAGGAGATCGCTCAAGCCCAGCGGGCCCGCGGTCACCGCTTCGGCGGGCCACGGAGTTGGCCGCCGCTGGTGGCGCCGCTGCTCGCCGGCAGCCTCGAGAACTCCATCCAACTGGCGGAAGCCCTCGACGCCCGCGGCTACGGCCGGGCCACAGCCCCGTCCGGCCTCTGGCGCCAAGCGGCCCTGATCGCCTGCCCGCCGCTCCTTGGCGCCGGGGCCTTCGTCTGGCTCTACTACGGGCCAGCCGCCATTCTCCCCGCGATCGCCCTCGGGGCCGCTGGCCTGCTCGGCGCAGTCGCGGCGCTGCGAGGGCTCGGCGCCCGCACACCCCGCACCACCTACCGGCGCGAGCGCTGGCGAAGCCGGGACACCCTCACAGCGGTGACCTGCGGAGTGGCGCTGGTCACCCTTGTTTCGTTCCGTCTCGCCAGCTACGGCGAGCTCGTCTACTACCCGTTTCCCCGCATTGTCGCCCCCGGCTTCAACCTCGGCACCGGGCTGGCCCTGATGCTGCTCGCCGCCCCGGCGCTGCCCATCGGCCGCGAGCCGCCCCCGCGCCTTTCGTCCCGCGAGCGGGCAAGGGCTGAGCGGCGCGCCGCGCCCGAGCAGTTGAGGGCAAGTGCCCCCACCTCCGACCATCTACCCCGGACGACCGAGCAATGAGAACCGGCTAGCGCTGGTCGGGGGCGGCTGCCCCCTGCACCCCCGCCGGACTGGGCACTGCCCCCTCCGGACCACCCCCAAGTAGGAGGGCCGTACCGTGCCGACGGCTGGCGGCGCACCCGACTCTTTGTCGGGCAGAGCCATTCGCCCCGGCCGGCGGTAGATCTACGGTCGGGGTAGTGTGCGAGCATCGGTTGTGCCGCCGCTTCCTGATACCGGGTTCAGGAAGGTTTGGCGTCGGCACGCCGGATCGAGCAGGGCGCAAGCAGCGGGCGAGGGCCACCGCGCTCGGCCAGGGCTCAAGCCCGACGATGAGATGAGATAGCAGATCAGCGGCGGCACAGCACTGGCCTCCTACTTGGGGTCCAGGGGCAAGGCCCCATGTGAATCAAGATTAGACTCGACAAGGAAAGCTCCGAT
>DAOUGF010000250.1:0-4018 GCA_034429295.1 Chloroflexaceae bacterium | reverse complement strand
GCTGATCAGCGGCCGGGGTGGTGTGTGCGCATCGGTTGTGCCGTCCGCCTCCGCACACTGGGTTCAGAAAGCTCGGCGGCAGCACGCCGGATCGTGCAGGGTGCAACCAGCGTGCATGTATCCTGTGTAGGGCTACGGCACAAGCCCGTGCCTGAGACGAGGTAGCAGATCAGCGGCGGCACGGCACTGGCTTCCGGCTTGGGGTCCAGGGGCGAGGCCCCTGGCGCGGGGGGTGTCGGGGGGCGCGCGTTCGCCCCCTGACAAAGGGCACCCTACGCTCTGCCGTACACCGGCACATGAGCCCCGCTGATGATCCGTGCATCAGGCCCGACCAGGAAGAGCACCACCCGGGCGATCGCCTCGGGCTGCACCCAGCGGCTGAAGTCGGCCTGCGGGCTGCTGCGCCGGTTCTCCGGGCTATCGATCGTGCTTGGCAAGATCGTATTCACCGTAATATCCTGATCGCGCAGCTCGGCAGCGAGTGCCTCCGTGAGCTGGAGCACGGCTCGCTTCGAGGCGGCGTAGGCGGCCAGCTTCGGGCCGGCCTGGGTTGCCGTCCGGGTGCCGAAGTTCACGATCGCGCCGCCGCGGCCCAGCATGTGCGGCACCGCCGCCGCGCATGAGAGCACCGCCGTCTTAAGGTTCAGCTCCAGCTGCTGCTGCCAGATGGCCCAGCCCGCCTCGTGGACGGGCTGCCCCCCGTCGAAGCCGCCCGCGATATTCACGAGGATATCGATGCCGCCGAGCTCGGCGGCCACCCGCCCATAGTACGCGTTAACCGCCGCCTCATCGGTTAGGTCCAGCTGCCCGCCCCGCAGCCCGCTGCTATCGTTCAACCCGACCCGCTCGCGCAACCGCTCCAGATCGCCCGCCCGCCGGTGGGGCGCATCGACGGTGGCGCCAGCCTCGAGCAGCACCCGGATCACCGCCGGGCCGAGCGTGCCGGTCCCCCCTGTGACGATCGCAACCTTACCGCTCAAGCTCATGGCTCTCTCCTCAGGCTGCCTGGCCTGCTAACCCGCTTGATAGGCCCGGGAGTCGAAACGGCGCCGATCGGTCGCGATCGGCGCCTAGGTCGGCGCTAGGGTGAAGTTGAAGGAAGGCTACTGGAGCAGCAGATCGAAGTGGGGCTGCCCGTCGTCGCCGCCGAGCCGGCGCAGGCCTCGTTGCAGCGCGCGCACCGTGCCTTCGCCAAGCCAGAAGGTGAGCAGGGAGCCCACAACGAGACCAAAGGCGCTGCCAACAGCGGCCCCGGAGACGAAGAGGAGGAGACGTTTGCGACGGGACGCGGCTCTGCGTCGGGGTGGGGCCTTGCTCATAACATCCTCATTGGACGACAACAACCGGCGGAACTTTGCTCCATAGTCGCTCGAGCCGATAGTATTCTCGCTGGCTCGGGCTGAAGACATGAACGACAACATCGGCGTAGTCGAGCACGATCCAGCCGGTCTCGGGCGAGCCCTCGCGGCGAGGGTTCAGCCCGTACTCCTGCTGTAGCTTCTCATCGATATGCTCGACGATCGCCCGGAGCTGGCGATCGTTATCGCCGGAGCAGATCACAAAATAGTCGGCGATGGTGCTCTGGGAGCGGATATCGAGCAACACGATCTCGTGGGCCTGCTTGTCCTCCGCCAGCTCCACCACCCGGCGAGCGATACTTCCTGTCTCGATGGCGCCTTCTCCTCGCTTTGTACAACACCGTATCCACAGAGATCCTAGCACGGATGACGCAGAATGTAAACTCTCTCTGCGGCCTTCTGAGGCTCGTGCTACCGCTTGCGACGGAGCAAGATCACACCAGCGATGATCAGCAGCGCCGGGAAGATCAAGCTCATATCGATACCGAACTGCTCGAGGAAAATCAAGCCGCCGATACCGATCAGAATCAGGCCGAGAGTCGACCAGCTCCGCTTGCGGCGCTGAGCCGTAGGGGGCACGTACTGGCTCGGCAGCTCCGGCGGAGGGCCGTACAGGTTCACCGTCTCGCCCGTGGCCGGATCGATGGGCTCACCCGTCTGCGGGTCGAAGCGATAGTCGGCCGGCGGCCTCCCATACCCACCCACAGGGCCGCTCCGGCTCTGCGACTGAGCCCCGCCCTGCCGCTGGCCGATCATCACCTCGCGGCCCAAGCGTGAGGCCTCCTGAGAGATCTGCTGCCCGAGCTGAGAGACCTCGGCGCCGAACTGCCGTGCGCCTTGCTCGATCGAGTGCTGCCCTTGGGCTGTGGAGCTCTTCGGCATAATGATCCACAGCAGGATGTAGACAGGCAGCCCCAGACCACTGGTGAGCGTCACAAGCACAAAGATCAGGCGCACGATCACCGGGTCGATATTGAAATATTCGGCGAGACCGCCACAGACGCCCGCCACCATCACTTCGGTGGCGCTGCGTGACAGACGCGATTGCATCGCGTACCTCCTTGACCAGCAACGTTAGCTTCGTCGTCGCTGGCGATGAGACGGTAAAGAGCTGGTGAATGTTGCGCCTGCGGTCTAGTTCTTGCCTGATCCCGAGATCACGGTCGGTCGCCCGTAGGCTGTGACAGTAGCTGTCACAATAGCATCATACACTGGGTTATCCGAGTGACGCTACCGCAGCCATGACCGCGAAGGCCCGAGCCTGTTGTCGAAGGAGAGATCATTCCATGGCGCAACCGCTGAACAGCCGCCCACCTGCCGCCTGGGTCGCAACACAGCTCACCTGGGTCAGTAGGCAGCTTCTGCTGGTGCCGGAGGCCGTGCTGCTGCTCACCCTTCTCTGTCTGCATAGTGTTCTCGGCGCGCCGCCGCTGCTCGCCCTGCTTGGCATAGCGATCACGCTCTACTTCGCGCTACGCACCACCTTCATTGCCCTTGGGCAGCGGGCGCTGGCAGGGGCCGACTACGGGCGCGCTGCCCGGCTAGCCCAGATCGCGATCGCGATGTACCCAGGCTCCGCCGATGCCCACGCCCTGGCGGGAAGCGTTCATCTTGCCCGCGGCCAGAGCGAGCAGGGCGTCGCGGCGTTCCGCCGCGCCATCGCCTGCTACCCGCTCCAGGCCGACCTGTACACCGCGCTGAGCGCGGCGTTGCTGGATGAGGGGCGGCCGCAGGAGGCGAGGGAAGAGGCCCGCCGCGCGCTGGCCTTGGATCCCCGCTCCGCCGCCGCCCACCTCCACCTTGCAGGGGCCGAGGAGCAGTTGGGCGCGCCCAAGGAGCAGGTTGAGGCCGTGCTACGGGCGGGCCTGAATTACGCCACCGCCCCAGCCGACGAGGCCACGCTCCGCTGCGCCCTCGCCGCGCTGCTTGTGAGCGCCGGGCGCGCCGCAGAGGCTCAGCTCGCCCTCGCCGGCACCGAGCGCCTGCTCGCCCGCTGCCCCGCGCCGCAGCGAGCCGGGCTCCACTACCACATTGGCGAGCTGCTCCAGGCCAGCGGCTATGCCGAGGCCGCCCGCAGCCACTACAGCGCCAGCGAGCGGCTCGATCCCCACGGCCGCTTCGCCGCGGCGGCATGGCGCGCAGCCCGCTGGTAAGGCTCCCGGTGAATAGAACAGAGAGGCAGGCCCTGCGTTGCTGGCCTGCCTTTCTGATTCTCGCTCCATTGCGCCGCTGCGATGAGTGCCTGCGGGTTAGGGCAGCGGCTCGAACTCCAGCGGGTTCACGTTCACCCAAACGCCGCCCCGCTTCACCCAAACTTGGTAGTCGAGGTGTGGGCCGGAGGACATGCCGCTCGAGCCCATGTAGCCGATCAAATCGCCACGGCGCACCTGCTGCCCATCGCTCACGGCAAAGCTGGCGAGATGGGAGTAGCCGGTGCGGTACTCGTCGTTGATGACCCAGACGTGGTTGCCGGCCGGGTGGCTGTTGGGCGTCACCTTCACGACACCGCTGTGGGTGGCGTAGATCGGGTGGTTCCAGCTTCCGTCGGGATCGGCGGCGCCGTCGCCGTCGCCGTCGATAGCGAGGTCAATGGCCCCCCAAGCCTCGGCGGGGGCGTGGGTGCCAACGCCGTACCCCTGGGTGATCACGCTGTTCGGAGA
>DAOUGF010000249.1:0-7816 GCA_034429295.1 Chloroflexaceae bacterium | reverse complement strand
CGAAGGAACACCGTAGATACATCCTCGGCTGCTCCTATGGCTCTGGCGAGGGCACAAGTTCGATGCGCAAGATGCGATCGTCGCCGTCGCGCGGGGGCGCTCCACCGAGTGTGGCCTGGTCAGTGTTCGAGGTTGTCACCCACAGCGACGGCGAAGCCTCTACCGGCGGCAGCGTGAAGATCGGGCGCTGCCCGCCTTCGCCATGTGAGCTGCTGGATGGACGACCGACGACCGACGACCGCCCGCAGTCTGCTCGGCCGAGGTCTGTCGTCGGTCGCCGGTCGTCGCTCAACCCATCTACCGCGCTCGGCCACTCAGCCGATCGTTCATCGTCGTGAAGAAGGTGTCGTACTCGCCGCTGCGCTCGGCATAGCGTTGCGGCTTGACCCGCTCGACGATCACCTCGCGCACATCCGGCGTTGTGGAGAGGATATGCATCGTCTCGGCGATATAGTCGCCGAGCGGCATAGCCCTGGGGTCGGTCGCCTGCTGCTGCCCGTACAGCGTGGTCTGCACGTAGGGCGGGATCAGCTCGATCACCTGGACGTTTGTATCTTGAAGCTGATAGCGCAGCGCCTGGGTGTAGGCATGAATGGCAGCCTTGGTAGCGCTATAGGTCGGCGTCGAGGCCCGGGGCACAAACGCCAGGCCCGACGAGACGGTCAAGATCGCGGCTTGTGACTGGTCGAGCAGATGTGGCAGCAGCGCGGTGTTCAGGCGGATCGGGCCAAGCAGGTTTGTGGCGATCGTCGCCTCGGCTGTGTCCAACGACCCTGCTGCCCGCACCGGCTCATCGCGCATAATCCCCGCGTTGTGAATGACGACGTTCAGGCTGGGGTTCTCGGCGATGATCTGCTCCGCGAAGCTGCGGATCGCGTCGGCATCGGTGATGTCGAGGATGGCGAATTGCATCCCCGGGTTCGCCTCGGTCACTTCGTCGAGCATTGCCTTGCGCCGGCCCGTGATGATCACCCGATTCCCCCGCTGGTGAAAAGCCTCAGCCAGAGCACGGCCGATGCCCGTACCGCCACCCGTGATCAGGATTGTATTGCCGCTCATCTTCATCGTGCTTCCTCCGTGATGGTCCTTCGCAGCGAGCGTCGCTGCTATCAGTGATAACAATATCACAGTATCACTGATAATGCAAGAGGTGATAACAAAATTGTGGTATCATTGATGTATGAGCATCCCCACAGAGAGCACCACGACAGGTACGCGGGAGCGGATCGTGCGCGCCGCCGCCGAACTGCTGGCCAGCGGCGGCCGAGAGGCGGTATCGACCCGATCGGTGGCAGAGGCGGCGGGCGTACAGGCGCCGACGATCTACCGCCACTTCGGCGACATGCGCGGCCTGCTCGACGCGGTCGCCAGCTACGGCTTCGCCATCTACCTTGAGGGCAAGCTCAGCCGAGCGCCCGCCGCCGACCCGGTGGACGACATCCGCCAGGGTTGGGAGCTGCATGTCGGGTTCGGCCTGGCCAATCCCACGCTGTATACGCTGATGTACGGCGAGCCCCGGCCCGGCAAGGAGTTCGCCGCCGCCGAGCAGGGGATGGCGATTCTGCGCGGGATGGTGGAGCGCGTTGCGGAGGCCGGACGGCTGCGGCTTGGTGTCGAGCAGGCGACCCAGCTCATCCACGCCGGCTGTCGCGGAGTTACCTTCAGCCTGCTGGAGATGCCCGCCGGCGAGCGCGACCTCACGCTCTCGACGCTGGCCCGCGAGGCGCTGCTGAGCGCCGTAACCTTACCTGTGGACAGCGGCGAGGCTGCCGCCGTAGCCACTGGTGACAGCCACAGCCGGGTAGCTAGCCGCGCCGTCGCGCTCAAAGCCGTGCTCCCCGAAGCAACGGCGCTGACACCCGGCGAGCTGGCGCTGTTGTCCGAGTGGCTGGATCGGCTCAGCAAACCCCAGCCGTAGCCGGCCTCACCATACAACCAGCGGGAGCTCACAAGTCGGGGAGTTGCACTACCCGCTCGAAGGCGGAGCCGGGCGGGGGGATATTTGGATCGCGAATGACGTGGGTCGCAAGACGGCGCGCAGCGCCTAAACTTCGTCCGCGTTACGAAGTGGCGCGCAGCGCTTAAAACGCGAAACGAAGGCGCGAAGCAGCGGAAGGGAAGACGCGAAGCGAGTGGGCCGACTGATGCTGTGGCCGGCAGCGGGTGTGGAGCTGGGAACGCAACGCCCGCTCTCGGCGCCGAGGGGCAAGCAGCGATGGTGTGTCGGCGCTGGCGGCCATCGGCTTTGGGGGGTTCGGGGGGCAGCGCCACCCAAGCGGGGGCGCGGGGGGCGGCAGCCCCGCCGCATGCTCCACTCACCGTACAGATAGTACTGGTACGGGGCAGCACTCCGCGCCGTCCGTGTCGCAGACACCGAGCACCAGTGGAGCGCGCCGCCCATTTCTTGCGCGGGGGGCGTCCCTATGCTACAATACGCTCTGCGGCGACGTAGCAAAGTGGTAATGCAGCGGTCTGCAAAACCGCCATTCGCGGGTTCGATTCCCGCCGTCGCCTCCACCGAAAAACAGCTTCCCATGCGGAAGAGAGCCCCCTCACCAGATGTGCGAGGGGGCTGTTTTTTCGGGCGCGGGAGCAACGGCGGGAGCAGTATCCACGGCGGCCCAGGGAGCGCACTGCTCCAGCAGCGGCTAGTCCTCCTTCTTGAGTTGCTGGGATAGCCCGGCAATGGCCTGAGACTTCGCCTCGTCCAAGGCGTGGGCATAGATGTTCACCGTGATCGACGGCGAGCTGTGACCGAGAATATTCGAGACCGTCACCAGCGGCACACCATCGGCGAGCATCTGGGTGGCTGCCGTATGGCGCAAGTCGTGAAAGCGGATGCGTGGAAGCCCGGCCTTGGTGAGCGCCTGCCGAAAGCGGTGGTCTCTACGGCCTTGAGTAGTGCCTTGACCTGATTCACGTCGAGAGGTATGGATGTTGGGTGTCGGGATCTGGAGCAGTTCAGTTTTGCTTGCAACATTGCGCGCCATATAACCATTGCGCACTGCCACTTCAAGCGCCTTGTGCAGCCATGCGTGCGCATTCCGCACCGTTTTATTGGCGCGAAGCGAGCCAAACAGTTCGACGGTAGCTGTGCCAGTACTGGTCGACAGGCCGAGCCCGCTCACCTTGGCGTGGCGCAACTGGAGCAACCGCTCGGCGAGCCCAAGCGCGTCGAGCAACTCCAGCACCGAGGCATGCAGCGTGTCACGCGGAAATCGCGGTCGAAGTCCGTATGACGCTCCAGGCAAACGTCGCCAGGAGGCGTTATTCAGATACTGACTTGCCCATCGCTCATCGGCGGCCTTGAAGTCCCATAACAACACATTCTCGCCAGCTGAAAACAGAACGGCCTGAGAGCGGTGAGACAGGGGGGCCTGACAAGACGGAACGGTAAGTGTACGCTTACCGTTAGTGGACACTTACCCACATGAGGCACTGAACGCGCTCGGCGACCCGACCAGGCGAGCCATCTTCGAACGGCTCGGCCGCGGTCCCAGCTCGGTCGGCGAGCTCGCCCGCGAACTACCGGTGAGCCGCCCGGCGGTCTCGCAGCACCTGCGGGTGCTGAAGGAGACCGGCCTCGTCGTGGACGAGGCAGCCGGCACGCGCCGCCTCTACCGACTTAACCCCCAGGGTATCGCTACACTCCAGGCCTACTTCCAGCAGTTCTGGAGTCTTGCCCTGGCCGAGTTTCAGCAGGCCGCTGAGCGAAAGGATGAGCCGTGACCGTACAGATGGGAACAGCACAGGCAGGTGCGACTGATGTCCGGGTCAAGGTGGCGGTGGAGGCGCCGATCGAGCACGCGTTCAAGGTCTTCACTACGCGCTGCGACTGTGGTGGCCACGGGAGTACCGCCTCGGGCAGAGCGAGCGCAGCGACGTGGTGATCGGGCCACGGGTCGGAGGGCGTTAGTACGAGCGTGGCACCGACGGCTCCGAGTGCGATTGGAGACAGGTGCTGGTCTGGGATCCGCCGCACCATCTAGCGCCGATCAGCCAGATGTTGCAGCCCAGCATCGCCACGACCGATCAGCGCCAGGAAGAAGCGCGGAATGATCAGGAAGAACTCGCTGAAGCGCATGAGCAGGTCATCGATGACCTCGCCGGCGTAGCCTGCGAGCTCACCCACAAGCACGCCGATCAGCGTGGTCGTGCCGGCTGCCGTAAACCCTACCAGGAGCGAGGTGCGGGCGCCGTGGATCACGCCGCTGAAGATATCGCGCCCGAGGTCGTCGGTCCCGAAGAGGTGCCGCGCCGACGGCGGTTGCAGCACCGCGTCAGAGAGCGCGGCGCGTAGTCGCGGTTGAGCGTCGCCTCCAGCAGCAGACGACCGAGCCCTGGCCAGGCGAAGATCGTCTCGGCCAGTGCAGCACCTGTGACCAGCACACCGATCACGACCCGTCCTCGACCTGATATGCATCCTCGAGGAACGGTCCGACCGACACGCGGAAGCCAGCGTAGTTCGATATGCTCTGCACAACACGCACCTGATCGCCCAGAGCTAGCGTCAAATGCTTGCCAATGTTACACCACCCGCGGTTCGGGCCACAGGCCAATAGGCCGGAGCGGTCCTCACCTTGTCGCTCACTCAGCCTTCGCCCTGACCAGACGCCGTTCTGAGCAAGGAGCCGCCGTGAGATCCACTCGCAGCTTTTACGTCCTGATGGTCACCCAGGTGCTGTCGCTGATCGGCAGCAGCATGACCAGCATCGCCGTCGGCATCCGCATCTTTGCTGAGACTGGGGAGGCCACCCCTATCCTGCTCGCGGGCTTCTTCACGGCATTGCCCATGATGGTAGCGGGGAGCCTGGCCGGCGTTCTCGTCGACCGCTGGGAGCGCCGCTGGGTGCTGGTACTTTGCGATACCGGCCAGGCACTTGGCACGCTGCTACTGCTGCTCAGCTTTTCCTCCGGCAGCTTCCAACTCTGGCATCTCTATGCGGTTGCCACCGTTCAGGGACTGCTTGCGATGCTCCAGCGCCCAGCTATGGAGGCCACGGTGGCGATGCTGGTGCCGCCCACTCAGCTTGATCGCGCCAACGTCATCCGCCAAGTCTCCGGCCCGGCGGCCAGCATCGTCGCCCCGGCGCTAGCCGGCGCGCTCTACACTGTGGTCGGGGTGACGGGGGTCATGGCGCTGGATCTCGCCACCTTTGCGCTGGCGGTGACGGTGATCAGTCGCATGTCCTTCCCCGCCGTCCAACGGCTAAAGAAGGGCGCGTCGCAGCCCTCGCTCTGGAGCGACTACCAGAGCGGGCTAGCGTTCCTCTGGCAGCGGCGCACCTTGCTGTACCTCATGATCTATGCCGCCGTGCTCAACTTCTTGCTGTCCGGCCCGATGAACCTTACAACCCCCTATGTTCTCACGCTCACCGGCAGCGAGCAAACGCTGGGCCTGCTGTTGGGGACGATGAACGCAGGTATCGTGGCCGGAGGAGTGGTGATGAGCGTGTGGGGCGGCACACGCCCGCGCATCCACGGGATCATGCTGGGGCTGTTGCTCCGCGCGGTGATGCTCACGCTGTATGGAGTGGCCCGCACGCCGCTAACCCTGGGCCTGGCCCTGTTCTTTGTGTTCTGCACGAATCCGCTCGTCGACGCATCATTCGCGTCGCTGCTGCAGTTGAAGGTACCGCCGGCTTTGCAAGGCCGTGTCTTCGCACTGCTGTTCCAGCTGATGTATCTGGCGAACCCGCTCTCGCTGCTTGTCACGGGGCCGCTGGTCGACGCTGTACTTGAGCCAGCAGTGGGCACGCCAGGATGGAGGCTGGTGGCGCCCCTGGTGGGCAGCGCCCCGGGTAGTGGCATGGGGCTGCTGATGTGCGCAGCGGGCGCGCTGATGTTCCTGCTGACGACACTGGTCTACCTGCATCCGGCCACGCGCGGCGTAGAGCAAGAATTGCCTGATCAGAGCGGGGCGCTGGCCGTGAGCTGAGTCACCGCTCTACACTCCGCTAAGTGAAAGCACGGGAACGCGCGCTCTGTTCGATGAGCATCATCACAGGGTGAGAGCCACGTGGAGCGGCGCAGGACTACAGGAAGTCACTGCCGCCCGAGCCAACAATGGCGTCAGAGGCACCCGCATCAATCGCAGCCTCCTTGGGTGAGCTACCACGAGTGGTTTGGTGGGCCGCCGGCACGCCATGATGCGGCGCAGGCTCAATCCCCAAGAGGCCAAGGGTTCCTGTGCGCCGCAACAACGGCAGACAGAGTAGCAGTCGCTGAGCCACAAGGTTGGCGATGAGCTCCTCACTCGTATCAGGCGGCAGCGTAGCGCCGAGGCCCGCAAGCCCAGCAACGGTAAGCTCTAAGCCGCGGCGCCAGAGGCGGTAGGCGAGTTCACCCTCGGAAGTGATGTCCCTGTGTGCTCAGCTACCCTTGGACAGATCGGAAGCGGAAACTCGTTGCAAACCGGGGCGGTAGAAGGATTGACCCGTGGCCTCCAGCGGCACATATCGGCTTTACCCGTGACGCGCCGGGCGACGGGGGCGACCCGGACGCCGAAGCGATCCGCGCCAGTACGATCAAGCAAGCTGCTCGATCTGGTCGAACAGGAGCGTATCGGGCTAGTGATTTTCGGTCACGATACGGAGCAGTGGGAAACGCTCAAAAAAGCGCCAGAGTTTTACGAGTAAAGCGGATCACGCGCGTGATCTGTCTGGGGTGCTCGCGCAGCGTCGCCCTGTCAGGAGCGCTTCCGCCGTCGGCGCGGAAAGCTCAACTCCCTATCGAGAATGACGAGCGGCGGCTCACTCTCCTCTTCCAAGTCCGGACCTACCGGCAGTGTGCCCATTATCCGCCCGAGCATCAACATTGCCTGGCCCACCGCGATCACGGCCACCAGCAATGCCATCTCCAGCCCCACGGCCGGCAGCAGCCAGGCGAGCAAGAAGGCGACCCCGATACTCAGCCCGAGCAGGACGACCAGCAGGATTAGGAAGATTACGAACAGGCCAAGTAGCACACCCATGCTCAGCCCTCACTCTGCCGCGCGCAGGAGCGCATCTAGCGTCTCCGTCAGCCGGCGCTTGCGCTTGTTCGCCCCCCGTAACACCGCCGCTATTGCCCAATCATCTGCCTCGCAGCGCAGGGTGCAGAGCGCCTCGCGCAGCGCGCTGGTAATCCCAGATATTCGCACGCCGTCGCCGCAATTCCTGTGCGCGCCCACCGCTCGGCCTCGATATAGCGTCCGGCGGCCAGCTGCCGGTACGTCACGAGCGTGTGTTCTTCCGCTGCCCCAAGCGCCAGGCGTGGCACCATGGCAGGGTGCGATGTAACGTTCTGCACGAGCGGCAGAAGCGGCCACGGCGAGGGAAGCTTGTGCCGTGCGCCTAATTGAGCCTTACGCCTTCAGGAGAAGCTTGCCGGAAGCTGTGTGTCCGGCTTGCTTGCGGAACAGCTTGTGGCGCTCACCAAAGGCGCTTGCGCTATTGTACTACCAGCGCTGGAAGGAGCCGCCACAACTCTGCTTCTTGAGCGACGATGGTCAGCTGGAGGCGTTGCAGCGAACGTAACTGGTACGTGGCACATCGTGTCCAGCCCCGACTTCGACGACGGCTACCTGCGCATGGAGGTTGAGCCGTACGTGGAGCTGGCACAGAGCAACAACCGCGTGAGTGGCAATTATCACGTCGGACTGCAGCAGGGCGAGATCGATGGCCGACTCGAGAGTGAGGGCCGAGTCGGCTTCAGCTTCGAGGAGATGGACAAGGTGCACCGGCACGGCGCCTTAGAGATTGACGGCGCGGCGCGCACGCTCGATCAGCAACGCGTATCCGCGCTACGGCAGTGGCCCCATGTCGAAAGATAAAAC
>DAOUGF010000248.1:0-3385 GCA_034429295.1 Chloroflexaceae bacterium | reverse complement strand
AAATGGGTGCTGGAGCAGCAGGCCGACGCCTTCGCCCGCCGCTTCGAGCGGATGCGCATCGCCAGTCTGCGCTTCCACTGGCTGCTCGAGAACCGCGAGCGGGCCGCGGAGATCACGGCGCGCATCCCTGATACGGGCCGGCGCCACCTCTGGGCCTACACCAGCATCGCGGCGGCGGCCCGGGCCTGCCTGCTCGCCCTTACCGCCGACTTCAGCGGCCACGAAGTGTTCTACATCGTCGCCCCCGAGACGGTGGTTCCCGAGCCCTCGCTTGAGCTCGCCCGCCGCCACTATCCCGATGTGCCGATTCGCGGCGACCTCAGTGGCCACACCGGGTTCTTTAATTGCAGCAAGGCGGAGCGGGTGTTGGGGTGGAGGCATGAGGAGGGTTTGGATCGCGAAACGCGCGAAAGGTAACGGAACGAAGTGGCGCGCAGCGCTTAAAACGCGAAACGAAGATTCGAACCTTCGTTACGAAGTGGCGCGCAGCGCTTAAGGGAAGACGCGAAACCGTAGGGGCGAGCCCGTCGTGCTCGCCCGGTAACCCGTAGGGGCGAGCCGTTGTGCTCACCCAACCGGCAGCCATCGTACCCGCCCAACGACGAACGCAACCATGAAAATTACCGATATCAAACCCTACCCCGTTTGGGTGGGCAACCGTAACCAGTTAGTAGTGAAGGTGGAGACGGACGAGGGTATCTTCGGCCTCGGCGAGTCGGGGTTGAGCGGCCGCGAGCTGGCCGTGATCGGCGCCCTCAACCATTTCCGCGAGTTCCTGATCGGGCAGGACCCGATGCAGCGGGGCCGGATCTGGCAGGAGCTGTACCGCAGCCAGTATTTCGAGGGCGGCCGGGTGCTGCTGGCGGCCCAGAGCGCGATCGACATCGCGCTCTACGATATCGCCGGCAAGGCCCTGAATGTGCCAGTGTACCAGCTGCTCGGCGGCAAGCAGCGGGATGTGATCCCCTGCTTCGCCACGGCCGGCGGCGGCAGCGGCGAGCAGCTGCTGGCGAGCGCGAAGCTGCTCTGGGAGCACGGTTGGCGGGTGATCCGCACCATGCCGCTGCTGCCAAGCGCCCCCGACGACCCGCGCGTCTTCGAGCCCCGCGAGAGCATCGGCTACACGGCCCGCTCGCTCACGAAGATCCGCGAGGAGCTCGGCGATGAGCTGAACCTCGGCATCGACTACCATCACCGCCTCAGCCCCGCCGAGACGGCCTCGTTCTGCCAGCGCATGCCCGCCGGCACGCTCGACTTTATCGAGGAGCCCATCCGCGACGAGACGCCCGAGGCCTACGAGGCGCTGCGAAAGCTTACGAATGTGCCCTTCGCCGTCGGCGAGGAGTTCGCCAGCAAGTGGCAGTTCCTGCCCTTCATCGAGCGCCACCTCACCGACTACGCCCGCGTCGATATCTGCAATGTCGGCGGCTTCACCGAGGCGATGAAGGTGGCCGGCTGGGCCGAGGCCCACTATATCGACCTGATGCCCCACAACCCGCTCGGGCCGGTCTGCACCGCGGCCACGATCCACCTCGCCGCCGCCGTACCCAACTTCGCCTGGCTCGAGGTGCGCGTCACCCAGAGCGAGAACCTCTACTACGGCCAGGGCGGCGTGAACGAGGCCGAGCTGCTCTTCCCCACCCAGCCACGCCTCGACGGCGTGGTCTTCCCTGTGCCGGATACGCCCGGCCTCGGCGTCGAGTTCGATGAGGAGCGGGCCGCCGCCCAGAGCTGGAAGTTCTGGGAAGCGCCCCACTGGCGCCGCCGCGACGGCTCGGTGACGAACTGGTGATCGCGAAGCGCACCAAAACGGCGCGAGGAGCGCGAGCAGGAGAGTCAAATCTTTATGTCAACAAAAGCACAGCCATTTCTGGCGAGCGGCTACGCCGATGCGGCCGACCCCGGCATCTACGGCTTCATCCTGAGCGAGAGCGGGCAGCTCACGCCGCATGGCTCGTGGGCCGGCCTGCCGAACCCGTCATTCATCACCGTCCACCCGGATGGCCAGGTCTACGCCACGGCCGAGATCGGCGACGGAGTGGTGGCGGCGCTGCGGCTGGGGGAGCGCCCCGGCGAGGTGCAGGAGCTCGGCCAGCAGCCGAGCGGCGGCCCGTGGCCGTGCCACATCGTGTTCGACCCGAGCGGGAGCTGGCTGGCGGTGGCGAACTACGGCTCCGGCACCGCCCGGCTGATCCCGCGGCTGCCCGATGGCTCCCTGGGCGAGCCGGGCCCAATTGTGCGCCACACGGGCAAAGGGCCGAACGCGCAGCGGCAGGAGGGGCCCCACGCCCACTCGACGATCTTCTCGCCTAATGGGCGCCTGGCGATCGTGGCCGACCTCGGCATCGACCGGCTGATGATCTACGGCGTGGGCGAGAACGGCGCGCTGGAGCCGAAGGGCGAGGGCGTGGCCCGCCCCGGCGCCGGCCCGCGCCACATGGTCTGGCACCCCAACGGCGAGTTACTCTACGTGGCCAACGAGCTCGACAATACTGTGAGCGCCTTCGCCTTCGACCCGGCGATGGGCACCCTGAACGAGGTGCAGTATCTGAGCACGCTACCGCCGGACGCGCCCCACAACCAGGTCGCCGACATCCACCTCGACGCGGCGGGCGAGCGCCTCTACGTCTCCAACCGCGGCCACAACAGCATCGCCGTCTTCAGCGTGGCGGCGGATGGGAGCCTGAGCCCGCTAGCGATCAAGCCCTGCGGCGGCGACTGGCCGCGGAACTTCGCGATCAGCCCTGACGGGCGCTTCCTGGTGGTGGCCAACCAGAATAGCGGCAACCTCGCGGTGCTGCCCGTGCTCGACGGCCCCGAGGCGCTCGGCGAGCCTGTGGCCCACGCTGCCCTGCCGAAGGCCTCTTGCGTGGTCTTCCCGACGAGCGAGACGATCGGCTGGGGCCTATGACGCCGCGCTTCGATGTGACCGCCATCGGTGAGACGATGCTGCGCCTGAGCGTGCCGATCGGCGAGCGCCTGAGCGCCATGCGCACGCTCGACACGGAGATCGGCGGCGCCGAGAGCAATGTCTGCGTGGCCCTGGCCCGCATCGGGCGGCGCACGGCTTGGGCCAGCCGCCTGCCGGACAACGCCCTCGGTGACGCGGTGCTGCGGACGCTGCGCGCCGATGGAGTCAACACTGATGCCGTGCGCCGGGCGCCCGGCGAGCGCCTCGGCACTTATTTCATCGAGTTCGCCAGTACGCCGCGGGCCACCCAGGTGATCTACGACCGGGCCGACTCGGCGGCCTCGCGCATGACGCCGGCCGACTTCGATTGGGAATTGCTGCTCGACACACGCATCCTGCATATCACCGGCATCACTGCGGCCCTGAGCCCGGGCGCCTATGAGGTGACGGCTGAAGCTCTGCGGCGGGCGCGGG
>DAOUGF010000247.1:0-9144 GCA_034429295.1 Chloroflexaceae bacterium | reverse complement strand
GCCTCGCCCCTGGACCCCAAGTAGGAGGCCAGTGCTATGCCCACGGCCTGCGGGCGACCCCACTTATCGACGGGCTTGAGCCCTGGCCGAGCGCGGTGGCCTTCGCCCACTGGTTGCGCCCTGCACGATCCGGCGTGCCGCCGCCACTCCGCCGCCGGCAAGCATTCCAGAATCTGGTGTGAAGAAGCGGGCGGCACAACCGATGCTCGCACACCACCCCGACCGCAGATCTGCCACCGGCCGAGGCGGATGGCTCTGCCCGTCGATGGGATGGGTACGCCGCCAAGTGGCGGCACGGTACGGCCCTTCGGCTTGGGGGTGGTCCGGAGGGGGCAGCCGCCCCCTCCGGCGGGGAGCGCGAGGGGCGGAGCCCACTCGCAACACCACCCACCGTGCAGGTGCCGCCCACCGCGCAGGTGAGCCCCGCCGGGCGCAGGGGGCAGCGCTCGCCCTGGGTGCCCGGCGGCGCCCCGAGGCGGCGCTGGCCGCCTAAAACTTCACATGGAAGGCATCCTTACCCGCGTACTTCGCCGCAGCGCCCAACTCCTCCTCGATGCGCAGCAGCTGGTTGTACTTGGCCACGCGGTCGGTGCGGGCAGGGGCGCCGGTCTTGATCTGGCCAGCGTTGGTGGCCACCGCCAGGTCGGCGATCGTCACATCCTCGCTCTCGCCGGAGCGGTGAGAGATCACGGCGGTCATGCGGTTGCGCTGAGCGAGCTGGATGGCAGCCATCGTCTCGGTGAGGCTACCGATCTGGTTCAGCTTGATCAGGATCGAGGTGGCGGCATCCTCGGCGATGGCGCGGCGCAGGCGGGCGACATTGGTGACGAGGAAGTCGTCGCCGACGAGTTGCACCTTCTGGCCGAGCCGCTGGCGCAGCAGCTTCCAGCCCTCCCAGTCGTCCTCGGCGAGGCCGTCCTCGAGCGAGACGAGGGGATAGCGGTTGGCGATATCGACCCAGTACTCCACCATCTCCTCGGTACTGAGAGTGCGGCCGTCGCGCTTGAGATGGTACTGGCCGTCCTCATAGAGCTCGGTGCAGGCGGGGTCCATCGCCAGCATCACCTGCTCGCCGGGGCGGTAGCCGGCCTTCTCGATCGCCTCCATGATCACCTGGAGGGGCGCCTCGTTGCTGGGCAGGCTGGGGGCGAAGCCGCCCTCATCGCCCACCGTGGTGCTCAGCCCTCGGTCGTGGAGCACCTTCTTGAGGCTCTGGTAGATCTCGGAGCCCCAACGCAGGCCCTCACGGAAGCTCTCGGCGCCGACGGGCATGATCATGAACTCCTGGAAATCGGTGGAGTTCGTGGCGTGCTGCCCGCCGTTCATGATGTTCATCATGGGCACGGGGAGCACGTGGGCGTGGGCCCCGCCGAGATAGCGGTACAGGGGCAGGCCGAAGGCGCTGGCAGCGGCCTTGGCAGCGGCGAGGGAGACGCCGAGGATGGCGTTCGCGCCGAGCTTGCTCTTGTTGGGTGAGCCGTCGAGGGCAATCAACTCGGCGTCGAGGTTCACCTGGTCGGCGGCATCGAAGCCGAGAAGCGCCTCCGCAATATCCTCGTTCACGGCCTGCACGGCCTTCAGCACGCCCTTGCCGCCGAAGCGCTGCTTATCGCCGTCCCGCAGCTCAAGGGCCTCGTAGGCGCCCGTCGAGGCGCCACTCGGGACGATCGCCCGGCCCACATCACCGCTCTCAAGCCGGACGTCCACCTCCACTGTAGGGTTGCCGCGCGAGTCGAGCACCTCGCGGGCGCGGATCTCTTCGATCAGTGTGGACATGATGCCTCCACTTTGTTCGCGTCAGCGCGCGGAAAGTATAGCACACTGTGCGGCGTCGGCCTGCCGTCGGAGGCACAGGGCTTCCCCTCGCCTGTTGCGGGCGCTGCCGCCCCGCACCCCGCTTGTTTTGTCAGGGGGTGGACGCCCGCCCCTCATCATCCCCTGCGCCAGAGGCGCCGCCCCGGTGCTTGGCGCATGGCTAGCCGCCCCGCACCCCGCTGGTTTTGTCAGGGGGCGTGCGCACGCCCCCCGACACCCCCCGCGCCAGGGGCCTCGCCTCTGGACCCCAAGCAGGAGGCCAGTGCCGTGCCCACGGGCTGCTGGCAACCCGACTCATCGACGGGCTTGAGCCCTGGCCAAGCACGGTGGCCCTCGCCCGCTGGTTGCACCCTGTCCGTTCCGGCGTGCTACCGCCACTCCGCCACAGAGCAAGCAGGAACCTGGTGTGCGGGGCTTGGCGGCACAACCGATGCTCGCACACTACCCCGGACCGTAGATCCGCCGCCGGCCGAGGCGGAGGGCTCTGCCCGTCGATGAGACGGATACGCCGCCCGCCGCCGGCACGGTACGGCCCTCCGGCTTGGGGGGGTCCGGAGGGGGCAGCCGCCCCTCCGGCAGGGAGCACGAGG
Organism: Chloroflexaceae bacterium; assembly: GCA_034429295.1. GTDB lineage: Bacteria > Chloroflexota > Chloroflexia > Chloroflexales > Chloroflexaceae > OHK40. The sequence goes on along the minus strand of DAOUGF010000247.1, from coordinate 6,739 downwards.
GGCGGAGCCCACTCGCATCCCACCCACCATGCCGGTGGTATTGGTTCGGGGCAGCGCCGCCTCCATCCGCATGCGCCGCGCCGAACGGCGCGCCCCCGCTAATCCCCGCCTTGGCGGCCCGGCCGCACGATCAGGAGCGGCCCGCGCACCGCCCGCAGCACCTTGTCGGTGACGCTGCTGATCGCCACGCCCCGCACCGCGCTGCGGCCATGGGTCGTCAGGGCCACCAGGTCGGCACCGAACCGCTCGGCCTCCTCGAGGATCGCCCGCGCGGGCTGCCCGGCCTCAAGCACCTTGGTCTGGGCCGCCGGCTCTGCGCGGGCGGCGATGCCGGCGAGATACTGCTCGGCAGCAGCCCGCTCGGCGGCCACCCTGCGCTCATCGGGCCGGAAGCGCTCGTGGAAGGGTATCAGCTCGGGCACCGAGAGTGTATCCACGATCTGCAGCAACTCGATCTCGCCGCCGTCCAACGCCGCGAGGGCGCGGGCGTGCTCTAAGATCTCCTCGGCCAGAGGCGAGCCGTCGAGCGGCACCAGCACCCGTCTGAAGGCCACTTCGCCCACCGCGCCGCCCGCACCCGGTCGCAGCAGCAGCAGCGGCGTGTTGCTCAGGCGGGCAAGGCCCTCGGCCACGCTACCCAGCCAGAAGTGGGCGAAACCGCTGCGGCCATGGGTCGTCATCACCACCAGGCCGGCGCCTATGTCGCTGGCGTAGCCGCTGAGGCTCTGGATCACCGGGCCAGTGAGCCGCGCCACGACCGGCTTGAAGATATCATCGGCGAGCTGCGCCGCGGTCCGCTCCAGGTAGGTCTGCTCGTGCTCGGCGGCCATGGAGCGCAGCTCCTCGTCCACCACCGGCAGGCCCTCGACGACGATTGGGTTCGGGGTGGCCGCCACATGGACGTGGACCAGATGCAGCGCGCTGTTCGTCGCGCGGGCGATGCGGGCGGCCACCGGCAGCGCCTGCTCAGCCAGCGGCGACCCGTCGAGTGGCACCAGGATCGCTCTGAACATCTTCCAACCTCCTTAGCGCGGCCGGCTTCTTGGGGCGGTAGTCTAGCTGAACGGAGCGAGGCGCCCGGTTGGGCGCCTCGCTTCATCTGACAGCGCCTGCAGCTCTAGCGAGCCGGCGCCGCGGCCCGCGGCGTTTCCAGGGACACCGCCAGGGCCACCCGCAGCACCTCGTCCATCGAGGAGACGGGGATCAGATCCAGATCCTTACGCACCTTATCCGGCAACTCCACGATATCCTTGGCGTTCTCCTTGGGCAGGATGAAGGTGCGGATGCCTGCCCGGTGGGCCGCCAGGGTCTTCTCCTTCAGGCCACCGATGCCGAGCACCTTCCCTCGCAGCGTCACCTCGCCGGTCATCGCCACATCGCGGCGCACCGGCTTGCCCGTCATCGCGCTGATCAGCGCCGTGGTGAGGGTGATGCCAGCCGAAGGCCCATCCTTGGGCACCGCGCCCTCGGGGATGTGGATGTGGATGTTGTGCTCCTCGAAGTAGTTCGGGTCGATGCCGAGCTCGCTGGCGCGGGAGCGCACGTAGCTCACCGCCGCCTGGGCGCTCTCCTTCATCACATCGCCGAGCTGCCCGGTGAGCTGCAGGCCGCCCTTGCCCTTCACCGGCAGAACCTCGATGCTGAGGATATCGCCGCCGGTGCTGGTCCAGGCCACACCCGTCGCCACGCCGACCTCGTCCCGCTCCTCGGCCAGCCCGAAGGTGAAGCGCTCAGGGCCGAGATAGCCTGGCACATCAGCCTCGCTGATCGTGTAGTTTTGGGGCTCGACCTGCGCGCCCTCCGCGGCGGCGTCGGCGGCGGCAGCCACCTTGCGGGCCACCTTGCGGCAGAGGCTGGCGATCTCCCGCTCCAGGTTGCGCACGCCGGCCTCGCGGGTGTACTCGCGGATCAGCTTGAGGATCGCGCCCTCAGTGATCGTCAGCTGCTCAGGCTGCAGGCCGTGGAACTCCCGCTGCTTCGGGATGAGGAAGCCCTTGGCGATCTCCAGCTTCTCGTCCTCGGTGTAGCCCCCGATCTCGATGATCTCCATCCTGTCGCGCAGCGGGCCGGGGATCGGCTCCAGCTGGTTGGCGGTAGCGATGAAGATCACCTTGCTCAGATCGAAGGGGATTTCCAGGTAGTGGTCCGAGAAGGTGCTGTTCTGCTCAGGGTCGAGCACTTCCAGCAGCGCCGAGGTAGGATCGCCGCGGAAGTCGGTGCCAACCTTGTCCACCTCGTCGAGCACATAGACGGGGCTGTTCGACTTGACCGACTTGATGCCCTGGATCACCCGGCCCGGCATAGCGCCGATGTAGGTGCGCCGGTGGCCGCGGATCTCCGCCTCGTCCCTGATGCCGCCGAGGCTGGTGCGGATGAACTGGCGACCCAGGGCGCGAGCGATGCTGCGGCCCAGGCTCGTCTTGCCCACGCCGGGCGGACCCACGAAGCAGAGGATGGGGCTGCGCATCTTGTTGCCGGCCAGCTTGCGCACGGCCAGGAACTCCAAGATGCGCTCCTTCACCTTCTCCAGGCCATAGTGATCCCCGTCGAGCACCTTCTGAGCCTCGACGATGCTGATCTCGCTGTGGCTCTCCTCGGCCCAGGGCAGGTTGAGCAGCCAGTCGAGGTAGGTGCGAATCACGCCGGCCTCGGGGCTGTTCATGCCCTGCTGGGCCAGCCGCTTCACCTCGTGGAGGGCCTGGCTCTTCACATACTCCGGCGCATCCAGCTCGCTGATCTTGCGCCGCAGCTCGTCGATCGGGTCGTCGCTCTCGTCATCCTCGCCGAGCTCGCGGCGGATCACCCGCATCTGCTCGCGGAGGAAGTACTCCCGCTGGCTCTGGTCCAGCACTTCCTTGGTGTCCTGCTGGATCTTCGCCCGCAGCTTGAGCAGCTCCAGCTGCCGGGCCAGCACAAGGTAGGCCTTCCGCAGCCGCTCGGCCGGGTCGAGGGTGTTGAGCACCTCCAGGCGATCCTTGAAGTCGAAGGCCGGCCCCCAGGTGACGATATCGGCCAGGTGGCCGGGGCGCTCGATGCGATGGACGAACTGCACCGCCTCCTGGGGCACCTCGCCGAGGTGGTCGACGAACTCGTCCACCTGCTGCTTCACGGTGTCCATCAGGGCCTGGATCTCCATGCTGTCGGCATCCAGGTCGAAGACGGGGGTGCAGCGCACGCGGTAGAAGGGCGTGATCTGCACGGCCGACTGGATGCTGGCGCGGTGCAGGCCCTCGAGGATCACACGGGCAGTGCCGTCGGGCAGCTTGGCGAACTCCTCGAGGCGGGCGATCACGCCGATCGGCGGCAGCTGCTGGGGCTGGCTGCTCTTGTAGCCTTCCAGCTCGCCCTCGCGCACGAAGATCAGCAGGACCTCGCGGTCCTCTTCCCAGGCCCGCTCCATGGCGCGGTACGACTTGCCTTGGGGCACCTGGAGCGGGATGGTCATATGAGGCATGATCACCATCTCGCCCAGCACCACCAGGGGCAGGCGCCGCTCGGCGGTCGCCTCCGCGCCGCCCTCCTCGTTGGGCAGCAGCCCCTCGAGGCCGGCGTCGGGCTCGTCGGTGAATTGTCGGGTCTTGTCACTCATCAGCTGTCCTCACTTTGAGAAGCGTCTGTATCACGTATACGGCACGAGCCTGGTGTCTCGCGTTAGGTATCTAGTCGGCCGAGAGCTCGGCCAACGAAGGGAGCAACGTCCGGTCCTCCTCGCGAAACTGCATGGCGTAGAGCCGGGCGTAGAGCCCGCCCCTGGCCATCAACTCGGCGTGGCTGCCGAACTCAGCCAGCTCGCCGGCTACGATCACGGCGATCCGGTCGGCCCGCTTGATCGTGCTCAGGCGGTGGGCGATCACGATGCTGGTGCGGCCGCGCATCAGCCGCTCCAGAGCCTGCTGCACGAGGCTCTCGCTCTCGCTGTCGAGCGCCGAGGTGGCCTCGTCGAGGATCAGGATGCGCGGGTCCTTCAGGATGGCCCGGGCGATGGCTATGCGCTGCCGCTGCCCCCCCGAAAGCTTCACGCCCCGCTCCCCCACCGGGGTGTCGTACCCTTGGGGCAGCGCCAGGATGAACTCGTGGGCGTTGGCAGCCTTGGCCGCGGCCTCTACCTCGGCGTCGCTGGCCTCCAGCCGCCCGTAGCGGATATTCTCCCGCACCGAACCGCTGAAGAGCAGCGTCTCCTGCGGCACAATGCCGATCTGCCGCCGCAGGCTCGCCAAGGTCACGTCTCGCACATCGTAGCCATCCACCCGCACGCTCCCCGCCTGCACGTCGTAGAAGCGCGGCACGAGGTTGACGATCGTGCTCTTCCCTGCGCCGCTCAGCCCCACCAGCGCCAACACCTCGCCGGGGTTGATCTCCAAGGAGAGGCCCCTGAGCACCGCCGGCGGCGGGTCGCTGACGACCGCAGCGCCATCACCGGCGTAAGGCTCATCGCCGAGGAGAGGCGAACCGGCTTCCACTGCCTGGCTGTCCTCGGCCGGCTCATAGGCAAAATAGACATTCTCAAACGTCACCCGCCCCTGCACCACGCCGAGCTCGATCGCGCCGGGCTTGTCGGTGATCGCCGGCTCGGTATCCAGCAGCTCGAAGACACGGGTCACGGCCCCGAGCGCCTCTTGTAGCTGGCCGAAGATGCCGGAGAAGGTGGCCAGGGTGCCGCTGATATTGCCGGCGTAGAGCATAAAGGCGATCAGGTCGCCAGGCCGCAGCGCGCCTGCCAGCACCAGGCGGCCGCCGATCCAGAGCACCGCAACCATCGTACCCCAAGCGGCGACGGCCACGAGTGGCTGGAAGACTGCCCGCACCCTGGCCCGGCGCATCGCCGTGGCGAAGGTGGCCTCGATGGCGGCGCTGAAGCGGCCTACCTCGTAGGGCTCGCGGCCGAACGACTGCACCACCCGCACGCCGGCCACCGTCTCCTCCAGCACGCTCGATGCATCCGCCAGCCTGTCCTGCACAGCAGTCGAGATCCGGCGCATCATCCGCCCGAAGATCAGCCCCAGCAGGGTGACGGCGGGCACCAGCAGTAGGGCCAGGCTGCTCAGCTGCCAGGAGACGGCGATCATGAGCGCCAGGGCGCCCACGAACTGCACCACAGCCTGCAGCAGGTTCGCCACGTTGCTGGTGACGGTTGTCTGGATCAGGGTCACATCGTTGGTGATCCGGCTGGTGATCTCACCCGTACGCCGGTTGTTGAAGAACCCCAGCGGGAGGCGCTGCAGGTGGGTGTACGCCTGAATGCGCAGGTCGCTGACCACCCGCTCACCCACGAACGAGAGAGCGTAGCTCTGCGCGAGGCTGAAGAGCGCCTGCACCACGATCACCACGACCAGCGCCAGGGCCACCTGGTTCAGATTGAAGCGAGCCATCGGGTCGGCGAAGCTGTTCACCAGTTGGCCGACGGCGAGCGGCAGCAGCAGCCCGACTCCGGTGGAGAGCAGCAGGGCCAGCAGCGCGCCGAGCATCCACCAGCGATAAGGCCGCAGGTAGCCGAGCAGCCGGCGCCAGCTCACATTTCCCGAGGAGTTGAGAATGGAGAGCTGAGAATGGAGAAACCTTATGAGGTCTCGCTGTGCTTGCGCTAGCCTGTTCATCACTGGTGCCGTCTGTACGACCTCTCCAATCTCGCCTCAACGTTCGCCCTGGCTGGTCGCGCTCAACACTTCATCTTCAATGCTTAATTCCTACGCAACTCGCCCGCCCTCGCCGTGCTCCAGCACCCGCACCATCCCGGTGAGCGCCCGATCCAGCAGATGGAGTAGCGTCTCGATCTCGGCGTCGCTGAGTTGGGTCAGGGCGGCCTGCATGCGATCGCGGCGGTCCTGGCGGATCTCGGAGATCAGCTCGCGGCCCCGTTGGGTGAGCAGCACCACTACCTGGCGGCGATCCCGCTGAGGGCGGGAGCGCTCCACGAGCTGCTTATCCACCAGCCGGTCAACAACCCCGGTGAGCGAGGCGGCCGACTGTTGGGTAGCCTCGGCCAGGTCCGACATCTTCATCTCATCGACCTGCTCGAGCGAGAGCAGGGTATAGAACTGGGGCGGGGTCAGGCGGAAGCGCTCCTCATCAAGCAGCTGCATCAACTGGCGCTGTGCGAGCCAGCTGATCTGCATGATGAAGCGCTCGAACTCCTCGACGGCGCCTCGCTCGCTCGACATCGCTTGCTCGCGCGTTACTGAGGTCATACTCCCGCCCCGCTGATCTTGTAGGCTGAAGATATTCAGCAACTTAAAGTATATCAAGGATTAATCAATCAGGCAACTTGGGATGCGAGGGGGCGGACGCGCGCCCCCCGACACCCCCAACGCTTGGTGTCCCCGGCACGCTGCTTGCGGGCGCAAGCGCTTCGCGCCACTGCGTCCGGTGCCCCGCTCCCCGCTCTTTCGTCAGGGGGCGTACGCACGCCCTCCGACACCCCCCGCGCCAGGGGCCTCGCCCCTGGACCCCAAGCCGGAGGCCTCTGCCGTGCCCACGGCCCGTGAGCAACCCGACTCATCGACGGGCTTGTGCCGTAGCCCTGCGCAGGGCACATGCACGCTGGTTGCGCCCTGTTCGTTACGGCGTGCCGACGCTCAATCCCGAGCCGTTCTCAAACCATGTGCGAGCAAGCGATGGCACAACCGATGCATGCACACCACCCCGACCGGAGATCCGCCGCCGGCCGAGGCGGATGGCTCTGCCCGTCGATGAGTCGGGTACCCACCGGGCAGAGGCACAGGACGGCCTTCGGGCTTGGGGG
>DAOUGF010000246.1:0-7458 GCA_034429295.1 Chloroflexaceae bacterium | reverse complement strand
ACGATCACCCGGTCCACCCGCGCCAGAGGCGGCGGGCTGGCGAGGGCGCGCTCGAAGGCGGCCAGGGCCGCGGCCTCGCCCTCAACCTCGATGGTCACGCCGGCGCTGTCATTCAGCACGAAGCCGCCTAGCCCGCAGCGCAGCGCCTGCCCGTAAACGAAGGGGCGGAAGCCCACGCCCTGGACGATGCCCTGCACCAGGATGCGCCGGCGCTCGATCGCGGCTCGTGGCTCGTGGATTGTGGGTTGGGCCGGTGACATGGCGAGCTCTATCCGATCTGGTATGGATCAGGGCAGCCGGCCCTCTTCTCCTTTAAGGGGAGCGGTGAGGGCGCTCCGTTGGAGCCGTCGAGGGGTTGTGAACCTTGCGGCGCTGCTCCAGGATCCACGATCTAAAATCCGCGATCCCCGCCCCCGTGCGGCAGGAGAGCTCGAAGATCGGCGCGTGGGGGTTGAGAGCGCGCACCGACTCGTAGAAGAAGGCTCGGTCGAAATCGACCAGCTCGATCAGGTCGATCTTGTTGAGCACGATCGCATCGCTGACAGCGAAGATCTCGGGGTACTTGATCGGCTTGTCGTGCCCCTCGGCGGCGCTCAGCAGGCAGAGCTTGAGCTGCTCGCCGAGGGCCCAGTTGGTGGGGCAGATCAGGTTGCCGACATTCTCGATGAACAGCAGGTCGAGCGCCCTCAGGTCGAGCTCATCGAGGGCCTGGCGGACCATGCCGGCCTCGAGGTGGCAGCTCCCGCCGGTATTGATCTGCACGGCGTCGCGGGCGCCGGCGGCCAGCACCCTCGCCGTGTCGATCGTGCCGGCGATGTCGCCCTCGATCACACCCACGCGGGCCTGGCCTCGCAGCGCCTGTATCGCGCTGACGATCAGGCTGGTCTTGCCGGCGCCCGGCCCCGCGATGATATTGATCGCGAGCACCCCGGTCATATCGAGCAGCAGGCGGTTGGCCGCGGCCACGCTGTCATTCTTCTCGAGCAGGTTCTTGACGATGCGCACGGTCTTGATGCCGTGGGGCGCGGTGGGAGTTTCCTGGGTCGTCATGTCTCGATCTCCACACTCTCGATCAGCAGCTCGCGCCCCTCGTCGGTGAGCCGCCCTGGGGCGCCGCAGTTCGGGCAGCGGAAGTGGCCGGCGGCGGGAGTGAACGTCAGGGAGCAGGCCTCGCACCAGAAGCGCATGGGCTCGCGGCGGATATTGAGCTGTGCGCCCTCGCAGAGCCGGCCCGGCGCCAGATAGTCGAAGTAGAAGAGCAGCGAGTCGTCCACGAAGCTTGTGCGCTCGCCAACCACGAGGTTGATCGCCAGCACACGGCGGGCGCCCGCCGCGCGGGCCTGCTCCTCGACGGTATCGATCAGATAGGAGATCACCGAGAGCTCGTGCATAGGCCTGGCCTGTTCATTGTGAGCCACAGCACGATGGTACGACCTGTGGGGCCGGCGTTCCAGCACAAAGCCTTAACCGACGAGATCAAAAGCTTATCCTTTGGCCTCGCCGGAGTGGCGGCGCAACGGGCTCTGCGGCTCTCCAGAGCGCTCGCGCCCTGGTATAATCGAGGCGTGGCCGCCCCTACGGGAAACAGGCCAGAACATGTGGAAACGGCTGCCTTTCGGCAGCCGTTGGGGGTATGAGGGGAGCGACAGTGGGGAGATTGTGGGAGATATGGTTCGGTGGATCTGTCGCTCTCCACCGAACTCTGTGAGAAGTATAACAATCCGGCCGCGCTTTTTCCATCAGCCTTTAGTCCTATTTCCGTTTTCATCCATGGGCGAGGGGCCGCGGAACTGATAATGATGCGGAATAACATTGATAGCCGGGAGCCGCCCGCCCGGCTGACGGCTGTATGGTACAATGCCGGGTAGCGGCCGAAAAGTAGCTCGAATGTTCGCTCTATCATATGCTGCTTGAGCTTCAGATCAGCGATTTTGCGATCATCGATCGCCTCCACCTTCGGCTCGGCGAGGGCTTTAACGTACTCACCGGTGAGACGGGCGCAGGCAAGTCGATCATCATCGATGCGCTGGGCACCTTGCGGGGCGAGAAGGCCGACGTGAGCTTTGTGCGGGCCGGCAGCCCGCGGGCCCGCGTCGAGGGCGTGTTCAGCCTGGATGACTGCCCGGGGGTGTTGCCGCTGCTTCAGGAGTACGGCCTGCTCGAGGACGACGACGGTCAGCTGATCCTGGCGCGCGAGATCAGCGCCGAGACGGGCCGCAGCGTTGCCCGGGTGAACGGCCGGGCGGTGAGCACCAGCGTGCTGCGGGAGCTTGGCAGCCGCCTGATCGACATCCACGGCCAGCACGAGGGCCTCTCGCTCTTCAACACCCGCACCCACCTCGACATGCTCGATCGCTTCGGCGAGCTGCTGCCGCTGCGAGAGCAGGTGGGCGAGCTGGTGGGCCGGCTGCGGGCCATCCGTGAGGAGCTGGCCGAGCTGCGCCGCAACGAGGCGCGGCGCCAGGAGCGGATCGAGGAGCTGCGCTTTCTGCTGGAGGATGTGCAGGCGGCGAAGCTGCGCCCGGACGAGGAGGAGGAGCTGCTGCGCGAGCGGCAGGTGGTGCAGAACGCCGCCCGCATCGTTGAGCTCGCCAGCGACGCCTACGCCGCGCTCTACGAGGGCCGGGAAGGGGGCCGTGGCCCCGGCAAGCCCGTGGTCGAGCTGATGGCAGCCGTGGCCGGCAACCTCGAAGAGCTGGCCCGCCTCGATCCTACCGTAGCGCAGATCGCCGCCCAAGCCAGCGAGCTGCACTATCAGCTGGAGGATCTGGCGACGGCGCTGCGGGGCTACCGCCTCGGCCTCGACATCGACCCGGCCCGTATCGACGAGATCGAGGATCGGCTGACCGTGCTGCGCGACCTGCAGCGCAGGTATCACGCCGATATCCCGGCGATCATCGCCCGCGCCGCGAGCGCCGAGGCCGAGATCGAGCGGCTCGCCCATAGCTCAGAGCATATCGCCGCTCTGGAGCAGCAGGAGGAGGCAGTTCTCGCCGAGCTGGGTGCGCTCGCCGGTGAGCTCTCGCGCCGCCGCCGCGCCGTCGGCGACGAGCTGGCCCGCCTGATCGAGGGCGCGATGAGCGACCTGGCCATGCCGAATGTGCGCTTCTTCGTGAGCATCGAGCACGAGGAAGATCCGCAAGGTGTGCCGCTCGCCGACGATCGGTCGGGCGATGGCGCGTCGTCGGCGGTCCGTCGTCTCGCATTCGACAAAAGCGGCATCGACCGGGTGGAGTTCCTGATCGCGCCGAACCCCGGCGAGCCGCTCAAGCCGCTGGCGAAGATCGCTTCCGGCGGCGAGAGCGCCCGGCTGCTGCTGGCGCTCAAGTCGATCCTCTCCCGGGTTGACGAGGTGGCCACGCTGATCTTCGACGAGATCGATGTGGGCGTGGGTGGGCGTGCGGGCCAAGTGGTGGGCCAGAAACTCTGGGCGATCACCGAGAACCACCAGGTGATCTGCATCACCCACCTGCCTCAGGTGGCCGCCTTCGCGGATGCCCACTACCATATCGCCAAAGAGTTCAGCGCCGATCGCACCCGCACCAGCGTGCGGCGCCTCGACGAGCTGCAGCGCGTAGAGGAGCTCGCTGCGATGCTGGACGGCACGCCGAGCGAGCATAGCCGCGCCAACGCCCGCGAGATCATGGAGCGGGCCAGCGGCTGGAAGCAGAGCCGGCGCATGGGCAGCCTGCAGTCGGTGAGCTAGAAGCAGAGGAACAGCGGAGCAAAGGAGCGGAGAGCAGACGGACAGAGGAGCGGACGATAGCACAATGATGCGAGCCAGGCCGCGTTTGCGTGAGCCCGCCCAGGATCGCCTCTGCTCATCTGCCCCACTGCTCTGCTGTGCTTCAACCAGATGATGCAACGAACAACGCCGATCAGCCGCTGGTGCGAGCGCGTGACCGAGGCCTGCTGGCTGCTCGCCCTGACGCTCATCCCGATCTTCTTCAACCTCTACTCGGCCCGGCACTTCGAGCCCGATAAGGCCGTGGCGCTGCGCTCCCTGGCCCTGATCGCCATTACCGCCGCCTTTATCCGCTGGCTGGACGGTGCGGTGACCCGCGCTGAGCGCCCGGCCAGCGCAGATGGCGCGGCGAAGCCCACGGGGCCGCCGTTCTGGCGGCGCTTTGCGGCCCTGCCCTTGGCTGTCCCCACCCTGCTCTACGCCCTGGTCTTCCTCTTCACGACCGTCACCTCGGTGGTGCCAGCTACCAGCTTCTGGGGCTCGTATCAGCGGCTCCAGGGCACCTACACCAACCTCTCCTACATCCTGCTCTTTGTGGCGATCGTCGTCACGCTGCGGCATCGCGAACAGTTGGAGCGCATCGTCACGATCACGCTGGCCGCATCGCTGGCGGTGGCCGGCTACGGGATCTTGCAGCATTTTGGGCTCGATCCGCTGCCCTGGCGGGGCGATGTGATCACCAGGGTCGCCTCGACGATGGGCAACTCGATCTTCGTGGCGGCCTACATGATCATGGTGCTGCCCTTCGCCCTCTACCGCCTATTCGCCAACCTGAGCGCGGCTCGCGAGGCTCCGGCGAGCGAGGAGCCGCGGGGCGATTGGCTCTGGAGTCTGGTGCGGCTGGGCTTTATTGTTGGTGGCCTGCTGCTGCTGCTCGCCGTGATCAAGTTTGGCGCCGCGGTGCGCATCGTGGACTTCCGCTACTGGTGGGTGCTGCCCGGCGCCGTGGCCTGTGTCACCGCCCTCTGGTGGCTGGTAACCACCGGCTTCGACCGGGCGGACGGCCGGCTGGCCTACTGGCCGGGTATGTTGCTGCTCGGCTTCCTGCTGCTGTTCGCCGCGCAGTTCGCCTTCACCGCGGGGGCACAGCCTCCCCTGCAGGCCTTCGTTGACGGCGCCACGGCTCCGCGGGCTGTCGATTGGTGGATCTGGCTCTTTGTCGCGCTCGGCTTGATCGGGGCGGCCTATGGCGCTGCCATAACGATGCGACGCCGGCCAGCGCGGCCCACTCGCCTCGGTCACAGGATCGAGGCGGCCGGCGCCGGGGCGGTGGCGCTGCTTCTGCTGGTCGCGATCTTCTTCACTCAGAGCCGTGGCCCCTGGATCGGCGCCGGGGCAGGGCTGTTCGTCTTCTTCTCGCTGCTGCTCTGGCAGGCCATGCGCCACGCCAGGGCCAGCGGCGCGAGCGACATGGCGGGCCGCCTGCGGGCCCTGCTGATCGGCTGGGTGAGCCTCACCCTCGCGGCTGGAATCTTCCTGCTGGCCTTCAATCTCTCGAATGCGCCCATCTTTGAGCGACTGCGGGAGGTGCCCTACATCGGCCGTATGGGCCGCCTGCTCGAGGTGGACACTGGCACCGGCCTGGTGCGGCGGCTGATCTGGGCCGGCGACGAGCATGCCGGCGGCGCCATCGGCCTGATCACCAGCGACCCGGTGCGCACGGTGATCGGCTGGGGTCCCGAGAGCATGTTCGTGGCCTTCAACCCCTTCTACCCGCCCGCTCTGGCCAATATCGAGGCCCGCGGCGCCTCGCCCGACCGCTCGCACCAGGCGCTGCTGGACGAGCTCGTCACCAAGGGCCTGCTCGGGCTCGCCAGCTACCTCTTCTTGCTCTTCAGCGCGGTGCTGCTCTGCTGGCGCCTGATCAGGCGCAGCGACGAGTGGCGCTGGCAGATCTTCTTCATCGCCTGCCTCAGCACGATCACGGCTCACTTCGTCGAGGGCCTCACCGGCATCCCAATCGTCTCCACCCTGACGATGTTCTGGGTGACGCTGGGCCTCGCGGTGACGGGCGGTGCTCTGGCCGGGCACTATCGCCTCTCGCTGGCGCCCGCGCCCGCCGAGGCCGAGGCCCCCGCCCCTGCGCCCGCCAGCCCGGCCCCCGCCAAGCAGCCCCAACCCACCCGCAAGCGGCAGCCAGCCCAGCGGGGCGCGGCTGCCCGCGGAGCCGCCCAACCCCGCCGCGCCTCGTCTCGCGGTAGCCCGGGCGGCGCCCTGCTTGTCTACGGGCTCGTGGCCGCTATCACCATCGGCACAGCCTGGTGGACGAACCTCAGCCCTGTCTACGCCGATATGCACTTCCAGCAGGGGCAGGGCCTGAGCGAGCAGGCCAATACGAACCTCCAGCGGCTCGTAGAGGCGCTCGACGAGTATCTCCAGACCGTGCGGGGCAACCCGCGGGAGGATTTCTACTACCTGAACCTCGGGCGGGTGCTGATGACTCTCGCCGAGAGCCTGCGCTCCCAAGGGGTGGAGCTCGGCCAGGCGCTGAGCAAGCCCGATCTCAATACCTTGCTGCGCCTGCAGGACACTCAGCAGATCGCCGCCTTCGTGCAGAACTCGTCGCCGCTCGAGTTGATGAGCTACGCCGAGGCGGTGCTGACGCGGGCCCACGAGCTTAACCCGCGGAACAAAGATCACTACGCTAACCTGGGGCGGCTGAACAACTTCTGGTACAGCTGGACCGCGGATCCGGCCCGACTGCAGCTGGCTAGCGATTGGTACGAGCGGGTGACGCCGATCGCGCCCCAGGATGTGACGCTGCTCAACGAGCGGGCCGGCGTGATCATCCAGCTCGGCGACTACGCCGCCGCTAACGGCGACGCTGCCAAGGCGGCGAGCTACTACGAGCAGGCCCGCGAGTTGCTACTCCGCTCTGCAGAGCTCGACCCGCGCTACGCCGATACGCCTCTGCGCCTCGGCGACCTGCTGCGCGTGGCCGACAAGGATCTGGACGCCGCCACCGAGGAGTATGTGCGGGCGATCGGCATTTCCGGCGTGACAGTCTCCAACTCGATCGAGCGGATCGCTGCGAGCCTCGCCGAGCGCCCGGATCTCATCCTGAAGCTGCGCGACGCCTACGCCGCCGAGGCTGCCGAACAGGAGGAGCGTTTGGCCGCCTTGGAGCAGCGCAACGACGGGACCACAGATGTCGAGAGCGTGCGGGCCCAGGTGGCCTTGCTCCACACCGTCGTGGGGCTGCTCGCTGTACAGGGCGGGGAGGCAGCCAGCTCTGTGGAGGCCTACCGCCGCGCGACGGAGCTGCAGCCCAACCGGCCCGACTACAGCTACAACTACGCGATCATCCTCAGCGATACGCAGCGCTACGACGAGGCGCTGGCCGAGGCCCGCCGCGGTATGGCCGTCACCAGCGACCCTCAGGCGATCAGCGACGCCCAGGAGCTGATCCGGATCATCGAGGCGGCCCGCCAGTAGGTTTTGGCTCGTCGATTTTGGATGTTGGCTCGTCCCACAGCGCAACCCAAACGCCAACATCCAAAATCCAACACGCATATGCTCCAGATCGCCCTGATCGGTCTTGTCGCCCTCACCTTCTCCATCCTGGCCACGCCCCTGGCGCGGCGGGCGGCGCTGCGCTCCGGGGTCGTGTCGGTGCCCCGCGCCCGCGACGTGCATGTGCAGCCGGTGCCGTTGCTCGGGGGCGCCGCGATCTACCTGGGGTTCGTGGCCGCCCTGCTGCTCTTTGGCGACCG
>DAOUGF010000245.1:0-4342 GCA_034429295.1 Chloroflexaceae bacterium | reverse complement strand
CGCCCTGCCCGAGGCGCGGCTCGTGGGCCTGAGTGACCTAAGCGCGGAGCGGGCGGCACCGCGGGCTGCTGAGGCCGGCGTGCCGTTTTACGCCGACTATCGCGCTATGCTGGAGGAACTGCGCCCCGATCTGGCCGTGATCTGTACGCCCCACCCGAGCCACCCAGCGATCGCCCACGACTGCTTCGCCGCCGGGGCCCACGTGCTGGTGGAGAAGCCGATCGCCGTCGATGTGGCCGCCGCCGACTCGATGATTGCAGCCGCCGAGGCCGCCAGGCGCACGCTCGCGGTGAGCTTCCAGCAGCGCTTCCGGCCCGAGGTTCTGTACGCCCGCCAGCTGATCGAGCGGGGCGAGCTCGGCGCGCTGCTACGGGTACTCTGCGTCGAGCCTTGGTTTCGCAGCGCGGCCTACTATCGCAGCGCGGGCTGGCGGGGCAGTTGGTCCGGCGAGGGCGGCGGCGTACTGATGAACCAGGCGCCCCACACGCTCGACCTGCTCTGCCACCTCGCCGGGCCGCCCGTCCGCGTCTGGGGCTGGACCCGCACGCTGCACCACACGATCGAGGTGGAGGACACAGCCCAGGCGCTGCTGGAGTTCGCCAACGGCGCGCCCGGCTACTTCTACGCCGGCACCGGCGAGGCGGGCGCGCAGTTGCTCGAGATCATCGGCGAGCGGGCGGCCCTACGCCTCAGCGGGGGCCGACTCACGATCACCCGCTTCAGTCCATCGCAGCGCGAGCAACGGCTCGAGTCGCCCCTCCCCTTCGCCGCCCCCGCGACCACGGTGGAGGAGGCGCAGCCCGCGGCCGAGGGGCCGCTGGGGCACCACGCCGTCTACCGCGACCTGATCGCGGCTATTCGGGAGGGCCGGGCGCCGCTCTGCGACGGCCGATCGGCCCGCGATTCGCTGGAACTGGCGAACGCGATCACCCTCTCCAGCCACCTCGAGCGCCCGCTCAGCCTGCCGATCGATCGCGCCGCCTATAGCGCCCTGCTCGCCGAGCGGATCGCCAAATCGTCGCCCGCAAGCAAGTGAACCCTGGAGGAGATACTCATGGCTGATCGCTGGCCGCTGGCCTTCAGCACGCTGGCTTGCCCGGGATGGAGCCTGGAGCGGGCCGCCGAGCACGCCGCCGCCGAGGGCTACGCCGCCCTTGAGCTGCGCCTGCTCGATGGCGCGCTCATCCCCGCCGAGTTGCCGCCGGAGGGCCGCCGGCGGGTGCGTGATGTGGTGCGCGACCACGGGCTCTCCGTGATCGGGCTGGGTGCCTCCACCCGCTTCACCGCGCCCGACACCGCCGAGCGCGCCGCACAGTCCGCCGAGCTGATCCGCTTCCTGGAGCTGGCCAGCGAGCTCGAGGCACCACTGGTGCGCACTTACGGAGGGACGATCCCAGCGGGCGTCGCCGAGGAGCAGGCCATCGGGTGGGTGGTGGCGGGGCTGGAGGCCGCGCTGCCCCACGCGGAGCGCCTCGGGGTGAGTGTGGCCTTGGAGACCCACGACTCCTTCTCGCAGGGAGCCATGGCGGCGCGGGTGCTGGAGCGGCTGCCCCACGGACGCCTCGGCGTGATCTGGGATGTGCTCCACCCGCTGCGCCACGGCGAGCAGGTGGAGGAGAGCTGGCGCCTGCTCGGCCCGCGGACGCTCCATGTTCACATCAAGGATGGGCGGCCCAACCCGGCCGCGGCCAAGCCTGAGGAGTGGGAGCTCACGCTGCTCGGCGAGGGCGCAGTGCCCGTCCCGGCGATCCTTACGCTGCTGGCGGAGGGCGGCTACAAGGGCCACCTGAGCATCGAGTGGGAGAAGCATTGGCACCCGGAGTTGGAGGAGCCGGAGGTTGCGCTGCCGCAGCACGCCCGTGTGCTGCGACGTTGGATGGATGCGCTGCCGGCTGCCTAGCGCTATCGCGCCGGGGCTTTGGCTGGCTCATCCTGTATGAAAGGGAAGCTGTCTATGAGCGACGCTGTGGGCATCGGCATCCTCGGCGCGGGCATGGTGGCCCGCTACCACCAGCAGGCGGCGGCGGCCTGCGCCGACTTGGGGGCGCGGCTGGTCGCTGTCGGCCATCCCGATCGGGCGCGGAGCGACGCGATCCTGGCGGCGTTCGGCGCGCCCCGCCTCGACCCGGCGGAGTTGCTGGCCCACCCCGACGTGGATATCGTCTGCATCTGCACGCCGAGCGGCAACCACGCTGCCGAGGCGATCGCCGCGGCGCGGGCCGGCAAACATGTGCTGGTCGAGAAGCCGATGGCGCTCACCCTCGCCGACGCCGACGCCATGATCGCAGCAGCTAACCAGGCCGGCGTGCGGCTGGGCGTGGTGCTGCAGCGCCGCACCGAGCCGGTCTTCCAGCGGCTGCGAGCGGCGATCACAGCGGGCGAGCTTGGCCGGCTGACCCTCGGTGTCGTGACAATGCCCTACTATCGCCCGCAGAGCTACTACGACCAGGCGGGCTGGCGCGGCACCTGGGCCGCCGATGGCGGCGGCGTGCTGATGAACCAGGGAATCCATCTGATCGACCTGCTCGTCTGGCTGATGGGCGATCCGGTGGCGGTGCAGGCCGAGGCAGCCACGCTCCGGCGCTCGATCGAGGTGGAGGATACGCTCACAGCGACGCTCCGCTTCGCCAGCGGGGCCATGGCGGTGGTCGCCGCCACCACAACCGCCGAGCCCGGCTTTCCCCACCGGATCGAGCTCTACGGCGACGGCGGCGGCGTGCAGATCGAAGGCGAGCAGATCACCCGCTGGCACTCTCGGCAGCAGCAGATCGACATGAGCGGAGGCGCACCGGCGGCGGCTGGCGCGGGCGGCGACCCGCGGGGCATCGGGCCGGCTGGCCACATCAGCATCATGCGCGACTTCATCGGCGCCGTGCGGGAGGGCCGGGCGCCCACGGTAGATGGGGCCGAGGGCCGGCGCAGCCTGGCGGCGGTGCTGGCGATCTACGAGGCGGCAGGATTTCACCACGGGGCGGCAGCGGACGCAGAGAGTCGAGCGGGCGAGGGAGCATAACAAGCATGAGCACAAGCGGCATGAACTACGCCCCTCAGGGGCGCCCCGCGCCGGTAGTCGGACCGGGCGAGTTCATCTTCGCGGCGATGCACCTGGATCACGGGCATATCTTCGGGATGTGCCAGGGCCTCAGCGACGCCGGCGCCGAGCTACGCTGGATCTACGACCCGGACCCGGCCAAGGTAGAGGCGTTGCGGGAGCGCTTTCCCAAGGCCCGCGTTGCCCGCAGCGCCGACGAGGTCCTTGAGGACCCGGCTGTGCAGCTCGTGGCCGCGGCCGCCGTGCCCTGCGAGCGCGGGCCGCTCGGGCTGCGGGTGATGGCGGCGGGAAAGGACTACTTCACCGACAAGACGCCCTTTACCAGCCTGGAGCAGCTGGAGGCTGCGCGGGCCGCGGTAGCGACGACCGGGCGCAAGTACATGGTCTACTACAGCGAGCGGCTGCACAATGAGAGCGCAGTCTTCGCCGGGGAGCTGATCGCCCAAGGCGCGATTGGCAAGGTGGTGCAGGTGCTCGGCTTAGGCCCCCACCGGCTCTCGGCGGCGAGCCGTCCGGCCTGGTTCTTCGAGCGCGCGAAGTACGGCGGCATCCTCTGCGACATCGGCAGCCATCAGGTGGAGCAGCTCTTGGCCTACAGCGGCGCCACCGACGCCGAGGTGCGTATGGCCGCGGTCGCCAACCGCTGCCACCCCGAGTACCCCGAGCTGGAGGACTTCGGCGAGGCGAGCCTGCTCACCAACACCGGCTGCTCCGGTTACTTCCGGGTGGACTGGCTGACGCCCGATGGGCTAGGCACCTGGGGCGACGGGCGGACGATCATCCTCGGCAGCGATGGCTACATCGAGCTGCGCAAGTACATTGATGTAGCCCGCGCTCGCCAGGGCGACCAGCTCTATCTAGTGAACGGCGAGGGCGAGCGGCACATGGCGCTCTCAGGGCAGGTAGGCTTCCCCTTCTTCGGGCTGCTTATCCGCGACTGCCTGGAGCGCAGCGAGCGGGCGATGACGCAGGCCCACGCCTTCAAGGCGGCGGAGCTTTGCCTGCGGGCGCAGGCGCTGGCGGACGAGGCGAGAGGCTGAGGCGCCTCTGGCGCCGTTGGGCAGGCGCTGCGAGTGGGCTGCGCCCCTCGCGCTCCCCGAGGGGGCGGCGCCTGCGCTCGACATCGGGGCTGGCGCCCCCCCCGCTTGCTTTGTCAGGGGGCGAACGCACTCTTCGAGGATGCCTTCGGCATTCGCCACCCCGACACCCCCCCCGCGCCAGGGGCCTCGCCCCTGGACCCCAAGTCGGAAGCCTGTGCCGTGCCGCCGCTGATCTACTACCTCGTCTCAG
>DAOUGF010000244.1:0-3790 GCA_034429295.1 Chloroflexaceae bacterium | reverse complement strand
CACAGTCGAAGACGATGAGGCGCTAAGGAAAGGCGCAACGCACCCTTTCAATCAATGCCCGGTGTGTCTACGCAAGACGCCCGAGAAGCTACTTGATCTGGCTACCCGCGGTGAGCGCCCGTTCGCCAACATCGTCCACGAGCAGTTCATCTCGCAGCCGCCCAGCCGGCCATTTAGCGAGAAGTTGCCGAACGGCGGCAGGAAGGTGTTGCTCTTCGCGGACGGGCGCCAGAAAGCGGCAAGGCTCGCCCGTGATCTGCCGCGCGAGGTTGAGTTCGATACCTTCCGCCAGGCGCTCGCACTTGCCGTACAGCGACTCAAGGATCTCAATGAGGAGCCAACTCTCGGTCCCCGGCTCTATGCTGCCTTTGTCTCCGTCTGTCACGACCTGCGGCTGCACTTCTTTGACCAGGAATCCGGCTCGCAGCAGCAGTTGCTGCGACACATAGACGAATTCGAGCGCTACCACGATGCGGATCTGGAGACAGCTCTTAGCGAGGGGGACGCGCCGTTCTCTGATCCGCCTATGCGCTACCGCCAGTTGTTGCTGGACCAGATTGCGAACCCGTTCTACGCAGTCTACAGCCTCGGCGTTATGGTTGCCCTGCCCTCTCGCGCGATGATCCGGCGGATGCAGCGCGAGCTCACGGCCTTCCCTGAGATTGTGCGCAACCAGATCGAAACGATCGCTACGTTCTGGGCCGAGGCTTTGCTCGAGCGCGGAGCGTTTGACAAGAGCATCCCACGCCACGCACGTGAGCAAGTATTGGCCTTTGCTAAACCGCCAAAATACGGGGCTGCACTCAGAGATCTCGAGAGAGTGCTGAAGGATGGGGCTAGCCTGAGCGACGATCAGCTGAAGCGGCTGCGGGCCTTGCTCTACGATGTGATGACTGAGCAGGATGAGAGCGGCTTGGTCTATCTGCGACCTACCGCTCTTACGCTGGAGCCCAAGTTCAACGAGATATGGCTGCGCTGCGATGGGTGCGGTAACCTCCAGCACGCCCCGCTCCTTGGGCGTTGCGTCGTCTGTGGGGGGCAGCAACTTGAGCCTTGCCCTCCGGATGAGCCGACCACCGCCGCACGCTACGACTACTATCGAGCGCCGCTACGCGATGTTCTGCGGGGTGTACGCCCTGCCCACCTCACGGCGGAGGAGCATACCGCGCAACTCTCGCACCGAGATGCGGGTCGCGTCTACGCGACCACCGAAGAGTACGAGTTGCGCTTTCAGGACATCGCCATCAGCAAGGAGAAGCCGCCTGTCGATGTTTTGAGTTGCACAACCACGATGGAGGTTGGCATCGATATCGGGTCGCTCGTCGCGATCGGGATGCGGAATGTGCCACCCCAGCGTGAGAACTACCAGCAGCGCGCGGGCCGGGCAGGCCGGCGCGGCTCGGCGATCTCAACCGTAGTAACATATGCTGACAGCGGGCCCCACGACCACTTTTACTACCATCACCCTGAGGGCATGATCGCGGGTGATCCGCGCCGGCCGCTGCTCAGCATTAACCGGCAAGCCCTTGCCCGGCGTCATATCTGTGCCTACCTCCTCCAGACGTTCTTTCACGAACAGATCGATCGGCTCGATCCGGAGGAGCGCGAGCGGCTCGAGCGAGAGCGTCGCAGCCTATTCACTGCACTCGGCACCCGGGAGGAGTTCTTCAAGAGTGAAGGGCCGCTCTCCTTCAGGGCCTTCCGAAGCTGGATCGTCGCTCATGTCCAGAACCCTGAAAGCAGAGTTGCACAGGCAGTTGCTGCTTGGCTCCCCGATGAGGCCATTTCCGGGGGGCCTGATGCCAAGCGTGCCTTTGTAGCATCCACCGCAACAGCGCTGATCGATGATCTACAGCGCCTCAGCGCGTCTGATACTTCGAGCAGAGCAGGTAGCTCAGAGGCAGGGGATAGTGCCGAAGCGGCAGAGAGCGGGCTGCTCGACGCTATGTTCGACGCTGGGATGCTGCCGAGCTATGCCTTTCCCACCGACCTCGCGACGTTCTATGTCTTCGAGCGTGACGGCGAGAAAGTGCGCATCAAGGAGCGCCCCCAGCAGAGCAAGGCCCAAGCCCTGAGCGAGTACGCTCCCGGGCGGCTCCTGGTGGTGAACAAGGAGACCTATCGGGTCGGTGGTATCTTCGTCGAGGGGCAAGGCTACGATGCCCCTGCGCGGGGATTGTTCGCCAACCCCCTGCCCACGTACGTCTACTGTCCCGAGTGCACCTACGTCCGCTTGGAGCCGCTGCATAGCGCCGAGCAGTGCCCGGTCTGCAGTGCCGAGCTGCAATCAAGCGAATTGCTCGATCCGCCGGGCTTCTCACCGGAGCGTGGCCGACCCGTGGGTGACCGGGACCGTGACCAGGAGATCAGCTACGCCGCGGGCGCCCAACTGCCGTTGCCGGTAGCGCCTGACGAGTTGGAATGGCGCTTTGGAGAGTGGCCGAACATATGCTACGCCTACGCAGAAAACCGACGCTTCGTAATAGTCAACAGGGGTCCGGGCGGTGAAGGATTCGTAGTCTGCGAGTCCTGCGGAGCTGCATGGCCCACGGCCAACGCTCCACGAACTGGCGTGCATGATCGCCCCTACCTCACGCCTGCACGCCACGGCCGGGCGCAGTGTCGCGGGCCGCTTCACCCTGTGCCCCTCTACCTTGGCACGGACTTCCGTAGCGACCTACTGCTCATAAACGCGACGCTGCGGCAGCCATTCGGCTACAGTCCGGGCGACCCATGGCTGCGCGACGCGCTGCGCACAACGGCAGAGGCGCTCGCCTTGGCCGCGAGCAGAGTACTCGACGTTGACCCCGCTGAGCTGAGCGCTGGCCACCGTCTGTTGCCGGCGACGAATGGGGGCGACAGGGTAGCGAGTTTCGACCTATACCTGTTCGACACAGCATCGGGCGGGGCGGGGTATGCAGCCGAGGCGGGCGCTGATCTAGGAGCTATCCTGCAAGCGGCCCTAGAGCTCGTGGAGGGCTGCCCGCGCCAGTGCGAGCGTTCCTGCACACGCTGTCTGCGCCACTACGGCAACCGCTTCTGGCATGGCTCCTTAGACCGGCATCTTGCCGCTCAGGTGCTGCGCCATCTGATGTACGGAGAGGTTCCAATGACCCCGCCGCTGGATGCGCAACGCCGCATCCTGGCCCCGCTGCGGCGCTTCTTGGAGCTGGAGGGGTGGGAGGTGGAGCGGGATCGGAACGAGGTGCCCTTGCTCGTCCAACGGGGCGGCCAGCAGATCCCTATCGGCGTCTACCCTGCTCTGCTTGACCCTGATGCCCCGGGCTTCAGCCATCCGCTTGTCCAGAGTGGACTGCTGCTCCGCGACTATGTGGTGGCGCGCGATCTCCCTGCTGCCTACGCAGAACTGCGGCGAGCGGTCGGGGCCGCGCGGCGCTAAGCTTGGGAGCGCCCGCACGAGGCACCGGTCGAGTACGTCAACATCCCGCTCCACGACGAGCAGATGCTTGCCTGCGTGCAGAGCGGGCTCTACTTCATTCAGGACGGCGCAGAGCGGCTGGCGGTGCTGGTGCGCGGCCCGCGCAGCGACGGCTGGCGCCAGGGGCTCGCGCTGGAGGTGATGAGCCACGACCGCGCCGCCGCCGAGGCCTTCCTGGCACACCTGCGGCGGACGATGCGGCAGCGCAGCAGTAGCCAGGTGAGCCCCGCGCTTAACCATGCGATTCGCGCCTGCGGCGCGGGCAGGGGGATGCTGCGCCCCCCTGCACCCCCAGCTCGCCGGGGCGCCCAGGCGGCTGTGCTAAACCTTTTACACTGGACACAAGGACAT
>DAOUGF010000243.1:0-3592 GCA_034429295.1 Chloroflexaceae bacterium | reverse complement strand
CCGATCAGCTCGTCGCGGCGGTCACCGGCGCCCCCAAGCCCCCGCCCGACCGGGTGACGCTCACGGCGGGCGCGCTCAACCGCAGCGCCCACGCGCTCTTCCTTGTTGCTGGCGCCGACAAGGCCCCGAAGGTACGCGCCGCCCTCCAGGGCCCCTACGACCCCCATGCCACCCCAGCCCAACTCATTCGCCCACCCAACGGCACGGTGACCTGGCTGCTGGATTCCGCGGCTGCCACGCAGCTATAACGTGACAGGGTGGCAAGGGTGACAAGGTGACAAGGTGACAGGGGGACAAGGGGACATCCCGACGGCGCCGATAGGCGTCACCTTGTCCCCTAGCCCGGGTCGCAAGACGAGGCGAAGCCTCTGCGCAGCGAGGGCGTTCACCTTCTAGTCGGGGAACAGCTCATCGATCTCCTCCTGGGCCGAGCGGGGCGGGAGGCCTGGACTCAGGGAACGGGCGCCGCGGCGCTCCACCGCCCTGTAGAGCGTGTCGTCGTACGGGCGCGTGCGCACCACCACCGGCATCGGCACGGCGTGGCCGAGCACGAGAGCCTGCTGTTTACTATCGAGGGCGGCGAGCACCGCCTTCAGGCTCGCGCCGCCGCTCACCCCGGTAAAGACGGCGTCAATATCCTTGTCGTCGTTCAACAGGGCGGTGATGCGGGTGCCGAGCTGGCTCATCACCTCGTTGTCGATCGAGGAGGGGCGCTGATCCACAACCAGCAGCGTCACGCTATACTTGCGTAACTCACGGGCAATGGTGCCGAAGATCGTCTGGCGGGCCGTGGCGGGATTGAGGAATTTATGGGCCTCCTCGATCGTAATCATCAGCGGGCGGGGCCTATCGGCCTCGTTCTTCGAGCGCAGGTAGCGCTCGGTCTGCTCGATCCAGCGGCGGTGGATGCGCCGGGTGATGAGGTTCGCCACCAGCATGTAGGCCAGGCTGTTGCTGTGGGTGCCGAACTCCAGCACCACGTGGCGACCGGCAGCCAGCCCGTCGATCAGGCGATCGACCGAGGAGAAGTCAGCCTCGTCCTGCACAAAGCTGAGGCGCCGGATCTGGCTGAGCTTACGCTTCAGCGCGCTGATCGACCCGGCGTGAGCCCCACTGCTCTCGGCAAACTCCGCGATCGCCTCGGCGTCCATCTCCAGCAGGGCCCGCAGCCAGCCCTTCTTGAAGCGGTCGAAGAGCAGGTAGGACGAC
Source organism: Chloroflexaceae bacterium (assembly GCA_034429295.1). Classification (GTDB taxonomy): domain Bacteria; phylum Chloroflexota; class Chloroflexia; order Chloroflexales; family Chloroflexaceae; genus OHK40. The sequence continues at coordinate 2,383 of DAOUGF010000243.1, read as the reverse complement.
TCAGCGGCGGTGCTGCTGAGGTTCAGCTCCTCGCCGAGGAGCATCACATCTTCCACCTCGAGCTGGTCGAGCCCGATCACGATCTCGCCGTCGTGCTGGCCACGGCGGCCGGCCTGCCTGTCGAGAGTGTAGACCAGCACATCGCTGCCGAAGAGCTGCCGCAGGCCCTTCACGAAGCCGCCGCTCTCCGAGCGTGTCTCCCAGCCGTACTCGCTGTGCATATCGAAGATCAGGTTGCTGGCGACATTGGTATGGATGACGCCGCAGATCAGCAGGCGGGTGAGGAAGCTCTTGCCGGTGCCGCTCTTGCCGAAGATGCCGTTGGAGCGCTCCACGAAACGGCTGAGATTCAGACAGACCGGCACGTTCATATCCAGCGGGCGCCCGATCTCGAAGGAGGTGCCCTCCTCGGCGCCGAAGACGCGGCTAAAATCCTCCTCTCTGGCCTCATAGACCGGCGCGAAGTGGCGTGGGATGGTCTTCACCGGGAGCAACTGCGCGCTTTCGTCGTTGGGCAGCATCAGGCGGGGCGAGAGCTCCACAGTGCCGTAGGTGGAAGTTCCGGCGAGCACCTCGTGGATGAAGGCATCCCCGTTGGGGGGGTCGATCAGGACCTTCTGGTTAGTTGCCTCCAGCACCACATCCGTGATCATGGAGAAGAACTGGTGTTTCTCGCCCTGGATCACCACGAACTTGCCGACGCGCATATCTTCGACGCTCTCGCGGCCTTCGAGGCGGGCAGTAAGCCCCTCGACGAGCGAGCCGCTGATAATAACACCCAGCCTGCTGCGATCGTGCGGCATGGCAGCCTCCTTAACCGTTTCGGCGAGTAGCACAAATATATCACGGCCTGCCGTCGAGCGGGTGGCCTGCCGGAGCCGAACGCCGATCCGGCCGGATCGGCGGGGCGAGGCCGTCACGATGGAGCATAGAGCAGCAATGCGGATTCTCTTGGTAGAAGATGAGGCTGATGTGCGGCGCTTTTTCACCCGCGCCCTCGGCCATATTGCGCCCGGCATCGAAGTTGTTGAGGCCGCAGATGGCCGTGAAGGGCTGGCGCGCTTTCAAGATCAGCAGTTCGACCTTGTGCTGAGCGACCATAAGATGCCCAATATGACGGGCGTCGAGCTGCTGCGGGCCATCCGCAGCGAGTCCGATGTGCCCTTCCTGCTGATCACCGCCGACAGGGCGATCGAGCGGGACGCGCTCCTGTCGGGGGCCAGCGAGCTGCTCAGCAAGCCGATCAGCCTCGCCGCGCTGCGGGTGGTGATGGCCCGCTACCTCGCGCTGTAGGGTATACTGGCTGCGCCCCTGATGTTCGCCTGCCTCTGCACAACCGGCGACCGCTAGCAGCATTGGCCGCCAGAGCCACTACCTAAATCATGCAGATCCCACGCTACGATGGCTACATCTTCGACCTGGACGGCACGATTTATCTCGGTGATATCCTGCTGCCGGGCGCGGTCGAGCTGCTCGCCACCTTGCGGGGCGAGGGCCGCCGGGTGGCCTTCCTCTCCAACAACCCCACGAAGACCCGCGAGCAGTATGTGGCCAAGCTGCAAGGGATGGGCGTGGAGGCGGAGCTAGATGAGGTGGTGAACTCCTCCCACGTGATGGTGCAGTGGCTGCTGGAGCACGCGCCCGGCGCCACGCTCTTCGTCTGCGGCGAGGCGCCGCTGATCGGCGAACTCCAAGCCGCGGGCTTCCCGATGAGCGAGCGGGCCGGAGAGGTGGAGATCGTGGTGGCCTCGTTCGATCGGACCTTCACCTACCATAAGCTGCAGGTCGCCTTCGACGCGATCCGGGCCGGCGCGCGGCTAGTGGCGACCAACCCCGACCGCTTCTGCCCCGTGCCCGGCGGCGGCGAGCCAGACGCGGCGGCGATCATCGCGGCGATCGAGGCGTGCACCAACACTCGCTGCGAGGTGAATGTGGGCAAGCCGTCGCCGATCATGGCACGCACCGTGAGCGCTATGCTCGGGCTGCCCGCCGAGCGCTGCCTGATGGTCGGCGACCGGCTGGCGACCGATATCCTGATGGGCGCGAACGCCGGCATGGCTACGGCGCTGGTGCTCACCGGTGATAGCACCCGCGCGGATCTGCCGTCCGCGCCGGCCCAGCCGACCTACGTGATCGAAGGTTTGCTGGAGTTGCTCGGCTGAGCCGACGGGCCGCCCTCGCCGGGCGCGTGCGCGCTGCGAGCGTCTGCAGGCGGGCTCCGCCCCCTGCACCCCCGCGGGGCTCACCTGCGCGGTGGGCGGCAGCTGCGTGCTGCGTGCGTCTGCAGGCGGGCTCCGCCCCCTGCACCCCCGCCGGAGTGGGCGCTGCCCCCTCCGGACCACCCCCAAGCCGGAGGGCCGTACCGTGCCGCCGGCTGGCGGCG
>DAOUGF010000242.1:0-2844 GCA_034429295.1 Chloroflexaceae bacterium | reverse complement strand
CTAACTCTTCATTAACTATCATACCCCACCTGGGTATTCTGGGCAAGGCTGGTGCGTATCGCAAGGCTGGCACATCGGCGAATCTAAGCCACCCTCCAAGCCTCAAGGCTGGAGGGCGCACTACGATCGCGCCAAAGTGGGTTGGGGGAGGGGCAACGACCGACGACGGCCTGCAGCCTGTCCGACCGTCGTCTGTCGTCGGTCGTCCCTACCAGCAACTCGCCTGTGGGAAGCTGACTAGCGAGTCTCCAAGAAGGCTGTGACCTCGTGGCGCCTGGTCGGGTCGGCGCCGGGACGGCTGCAGGCGATGGCGGCAGCGGCAGCCCCGAAGCGCAGGCAGGCCCGCAACTCGTCGGCTGGGAGCGCCTCGAGGGCGGCGCGGCTGTGGACGCTCTGCCGAGGCTGCGCCTCGTCGTGCCACCCGGCGAGGGCAGCGAGTATACCGGCGGTGAAAGCATCGCCGGCGCCCACGGTATCGACCACCTCGACGGGGAAGGCAGGCACCTCGAGCATCTCGACGGCGACACCACTCTTGCGCAGGGCGGTCACACCATCGGCGCCGCGGGTGAGGATGACGAGGGCAGGGCCGGCATCGAGCTGCTCGGCGGCGTAGGTCACAGGGTCTTCGCCCGGGGCGAGCCAAGCGATATCGGCGGCGCTGAGCTTGAGCAGGTCGCAGGCGGCGACAGCGCGCTCGAGGGTCTGGCGATAGGCTCGCTCGTCCTGGATGATCTTTGGGCGCACGTTAGGGTCGAGGGAGACGAGGGCGCGGCCGTGGAGGCCCTCGGCGGCGGCGAGGGCGGCGGTGGGCGTAGTGCCGCGGAGCAGGCTGATGCCGCCGAAGTGCAGCAGGGCGGCCTGCTCGAAGAGCTGCGCGGGCAGCTCGGCGGGGGTGAGGAGCGTGTCGGCGGCGCCTTCGCCGTAGAAAGTGAAGAAGGGCTCGCCGTCCTCCACGGCGACGAAGGCGAGGGTGGAGGGCGCGGACGAATCGAGGAGCCAGGTATCGTCGATGCCTTCGGCGCGCACGGCGCGGCGCAGGCGGCGGCCGAAGAAGTCGGCGCCGAGCTTGCTCACGAAGGCGGTGGGCTGGCCGAGCCGGGCCAACCCCACAGCCACGTTGAAAGGCCCGCCGCCAGGAAACATGCGAAAGCCCGTCACCTCGCCGCCCGCCTCTATCGGCAGGAAGTCGATCAGGATCTCGCCAAGACAGACCAGCTTGCGCTCCATAGGGCCTCCTCGCCCGCCGGACGATGCGGGATATGGCCTACAATGGGGATCGAGATGCGCCACGCCCTCACGCATGATTCTGCGGCGCTATCTCGAGGCTATTATGCACCATCCTGAGATCGAGGCCATCATCGCCGACCTGGCGGCCCTGCCCGCGCCGCCCGACGCGGTGAACATGTACGCCATCGACGGGCCGCCCGGCAACGCCGTGCGCAGGCGCAACCTGGCGCTGGCGTTGGGGCTGGCGCTGGAGCGGGGGGCCGACCTGCTGCTGGTCGGCGAGGCGCCCGGTTACAACGGCGCGCGGCGCACCGGGGTACCCTTCACCAGCGAGCGGCTGCTGCTGGAGGGGGTTGGGCCGCTGGAGCAGTTTGGCGCGGCGCAGGGCTTCGCTATCGCCACCGATGACGGGCGCACGAGCGCGGAGCAGACGGCGACCCTGGTCTACCGCGAGCTGAGCGCCCTTGGCTTGTTCGCCGTTGGCTGGAACGCCTACCCGTTCCATCCCCACCGGCCCGGCAACGACCAGAGCAACCGGCCGCCTCGCGCCGGCGAGTTGGCCCTCGGCCGGCCCTTCCTGGCCCGCGTGCGCGCCCTCTTTCCGGCCGTGCCCGTGGCGGCGATGGGCAACGTGGCGGCCGCGGCGCTCACAGCCCTCGGCATCCCCCACACAAAGCTGCGCCACCCCGCCCAAGGCGGCGCGCGGATCTTCGCTCAGGGGATGCGGGCGCTGGCGGAGGAATTGGGGAGAGGGTTGGGAGTCGAGAGTCGGGAGTAGGAGGCCGAAGCATCCGCCCCAAATCGCACATGTAGTACGGCGTTGTCGGGGGCGAATGCTTCGGCCGTACGTTCCTAGCGACATATGTGGCTCTAGTTAGGAGTAGGGGGTTGGAGGCTGGAGGTTGGAGCCGAGAGCCGGAAGCTGGGGGCCGGGAGCGTATAATGGCTGCGCCACCCGGCAATGGCCTTTCGCGTTTCCTTTCGCGTTTTCTTAAGCGCTTCGCGCCACTTCGTAACGCCCCACTTCGCGTCTTTCGCGATCCAAACGCCCCCCCGGAGCCACGATGCCCCGTCTGACGATCCTGCTCATCTTCGCCGCGCTGCTCGCCGCCTGTGGCCGCCCAGCTGCCCAAGCGCCCACGGCCACACCCACGGCGGCCCGCCCTCCCACGGCCACGGTCGACCCGCGGCTGCCCACGGCGCCGCCGCGGATCACGCCGGGTCCGACGGCGACGCCCTTCCCGCTGGAGGCAGGCTGGTGGGATGGCGCGGTCTGCTACGAGGTCTTCGTGCGCTCCTTCTTCGACAGCGACGGCGATGGCAACGGCGACCTCGCCGGCCTCATCCAGAAGCTGGACTACATCAACGACGGCGACCCAGCGAGCACAAGGGATCTCGGCGCCACCTGCATCTGGCTGATGCCGATCACCGCAGCCGCGAGCTACCACGGCTATGACACGCTCGACTACTACACGGTGGAGCCGGACTACGGCACCAACGACGACTTCAAGCGCCTGGTCGCCGAGGCGGAGGCCCGCGGCATCAAGGTGATCATTGACCTAGTGATCAACCACACATCGTCGCAACACCCCTGGTTCCAGGAGGCGCTGCGCGATC
>DAOUGF010000241.1:0-3413 GCA_034429295.1 Chloroflexaceae bacterium | reverse complement strand
GAGCAGCTGCTCGGTTTGTAGCAGGCGCGTATTGCTGGCCGCAAGCTCCGTCGTACGTTCAGCCACTCGCGCTTCGAGCTCTCTTGCGGAGCGCTGGAGTGCTGCATGCATCGTGAGCCACTCGGCCACCGCTCGCAGCGCCGCGTAGGCGAGTCCGAGCAAGAGCAGGCTCAGCGGCAGCAGTTCGGCGCTGACGCCGCTGCTCATCACGACGATCATCCCGACGAGCGAGGGGATGATCATTACCCATTCTGTCTTCAGGTCGTTGGCGGCGATCCGCCAGAAGGGGGTGCCGCTGCCCACCGCGACAAGCAGCGCGTCCATGGTAAAGCCAAACGCGTGAAAGCCGCCGATCAGGGCGAGCGCGCGAAGGCTTCCGCCCGGCTCGAGCAGGCTCTGGGCGCCATAAGGGATCAGGGCTTCTTTCAGCGCGAGAGCCACCGTGTAGCCTGTTATGACCTTGTTCGCGTTGAACAGATAGCCAAGGGGCTGGCGAGTGCCTTTCTGCGCCCAGCGGATGAGGACATCAGTCAGCAAGATCAGCGGGAGCTGGAGCGGTCCGATCAGGAGCACGGCGATCAAGAACGCGGCGTTGGAGCTATCGAGATAGATCGGCGAGTCGCGCGTGGGTGTCTCGAACGAGATGCTGAAGAACCCGGTAATGGCATAGAGGGTGGCAACGGACAGGACCAGCGACGCCGTGGCCAGTGACCACGGCGCCCTGACGAACTGGCTTCCTACGGCGGCAAGCGCCACACCGCTCACAGCGGTGGTGCCGATCAGGTATGTGCGCTGCAGGCGTGAGAAAGCCACTACGCATACTCCGCCGATCTCAGCTCTGGCGATCTGCCAAAATCCTGTGGCGCTCTACCAGCCGCACTGACAGCGGCTCCCTGTGTCCCTGCAATCATCGGAGTACTTCTCGATCGAGGTGTCCACCCCGGCGGCCGCCGCCACCTCCAGCGTGCCGAAGGCGCCGCAGGCCAGCGCAGCGAGAATGAGGCTGAGTACGAGCTTCCGCCGTAGAGTAGCGATCAGCGCCATGGTGATGCTCCTTTGTGCTACGAGCCAACCCGGTATATCATTCCTGGTCCGTAAGCCAGGCGGACCAGTCGCGAAGAAGCTCATCGAGCGAGACTTCGTAGACCTGCTGGACAGCACTATCAAGGCGTGCGGCGCCGATACCTGGTGTCGTACTGTAGCTCTCGGCCAGCGCCCAGATAGAGTCCAGCCCAGCCCGCTCGACCAGATATAAGACGAGAAGGTGGGATTGCACATAGGCGGTGCGACGATCCCCCGGCGGCAGGCGATCCATGTGCAGGAGATCGCGCTGATCAGGCGCCTCCATCGGAAGCCAGGCTGTCGTAGCGATCACCTCAGGCGATGGCCGCGGCTGTGCGACATACTCCGCGATGCCCTCGAAGAGCCACAGCGGCATCTTGTTTCGGTCGATGTGGCCGCGGTGGGTCGCCCAGTGGCTGAGCTCGTGAGTCAGTACCCGGCCCAGGTGTTCGTAAGGGTCCAGCGCCGGATCAATGTAGGGATAGACCGCGGAGCCTGGCAGAGAGAGCACCAGCTGATCGGGCTTGCCAGGTGTGTACAGGCCGGTCGTGAACGAGTCGAGCGTCGGCGGGAGATGGGCGGCGGGCTTCAGCGTGATACGGACTGGCTCATCTGGGAGCGGCCCGAGCGTGGCTTCGATGGTATCGAGGGCCTGCTCGAAGCGGGCGCTCAAATCGGCTCGTCTATCCTCCAGCCAGGGATAAGTCACGACGGTGAGCGGCCCGATGATCTCAGTCTGCGGCTCACCTAACTCTTCCTCGTACAGCTCAGAGAACAGCCAGGCGCCCGAGCCATTGGATCGAAACCAGCGCTGGGTCGTTAGCCCATCGGGGCGTGCGATTGTCACCAGAGCAAGCGATGGGGTGTTGTAGGCAATCTCCCGGACGGTGTAGGTCGTGCCAGTGGGTAACTGCGGGTCATCGAGGAAGCGCTGCTGGTCGCCGAGAATACGGCGCAGCGCCGGGATGTTGGGGTCGACAAGGGCACCAATGGGCTCGGCGCCCTCGCGATTCGCAAGCCCATAGCGGTTAAGGGTCGCCTGGATGGATGCCTGGGCGGCATCAACCGTAGGTGTTTCAGACACCGTAGTCGCGGCGCCGCTCATCGCCGTCGCTGACCGCTGCGGTTGACCCGATCCGCTTGCACAACTGGCCAGGGCTACAACGAGGAGCAGGCCAGCCAAACTGGAGCGTGTGACACGCTGCATGGGTTCGTGTGATGGCTGAGAAGCTCACTACCCGGCGCCCACTGGCGATTCGAGCACCTTTCTGTGCAGCTTGCAACCAAGCTGGGCGCTGCCGAGCATTGGGCCGTCTAGCGTTTAATCGTGCGTTGGTTAAAATTTCATCAATGGAGAAGCGCCGACATCATAGCAGGGGAGACGTCCTACGTCTAGATGGCAATTCAAGGAATAAGTGGGACAATAGTCCTACATTGTCCCACCCAACTACACACACTTCTCCCATCTATGGTACTTCAGTACAGGCAACCCTCATCTGTGCTGCTTTGCAAAGATCAAAAAGCCCATTCGCCTTCGATACTCGCCCATTACACTGTAGATACAAGCTGTTGAAAATCCCGCGAAAGAAATCATCGTTCGTTTCAAGCAATTAGCATCGCCATACAACAGCGGAAATCTCAGTAAATTTGAATCATTATTGCGGCGACCCTCAGCAGTACCCTCGGTGGATACGCTAATGCTGGTTTGCCATTAGCTTCCGCTACGGCTGGAATATCGCTCAAAAGTCGATCTTCGGCCCCGCAGAGACGCTAGCTGTGCTGATGCCGTGCTACACTGCCAAACAGGTGAGTAGCATAGCGCCAGCTTCTATCCATGTACCCACAGGCTCCTACGTCAAACCACCTACCGCTGTTCGTCCGCCTCAGCGTAGGCTTCCTCCTTGGCCTCGGGCTGCTGATCTGGCTCAGCTCTATCCCCCTGCCCCGGGCAGCAGCAGCGGTGAGCTCCTCGACCGCTCTCACTGGCGGGCCGCTCCTTGCCACCCTGGATCGGCCGCCATCGTGGCGCGACACCCTGATCCTCGATCTCGTACTTGAAGATCCCGGCGTCCAGCTGCGCGCTGGCTGGGTTATCTGGGCGAGCGGCACACACGATCAGGGCATGATCCCGCTCCAGGTTCTCGCCAACGGCCAGCCCCAGCGCGTCAATATCCCGGTTGGCATCCATCCGGCCTGGCGCAACGCGCCGCGCGAGCTCCGCCTCACCTTCGCCGCTCCCGTGATGGCTCGGGTTCAGGTACGGCAGGTCGAATTGGTCACCCGCCCGGCGTGGGCCGTCGACGCCCTGCTTGGCCGCCTGCTGATGCCCGTCCTGCATGTCGTTCCGCCCC
>DAOUGF010000240.1:0-21620 GCA_034429295.1 Chloroflexaceae bacterium | reverse complement strand
TGGCACAGCTGGGAGTTGTAGATGCGACACGCTTCGTGATGCTGCTCGACCGGCGCACGGGCGGGGCGCTGCAGCACCTGCGCGTGCTCTGGGCCGCCCCCGCGCCCCGGGACCAGCGCCGGGCGGCCTCCACAGGGCAGTCTCAACAGTCCGCTCAGATCGACGCCTCCTAACTCAGCGTCGCAGCATCCCTCAACGAAGAGCAGGCCCGGAGCTTCGCCTCCTGGCCTGCTTCCCTTTTCCCCTGGCGCCCCACGGGAGTCTCTTAGCCCTCGCGCTCCCCAGCCCCCACCGCCTCTTGGTGCGGCTCGGGGCTCTCAAGCGCGTCGAGGCGCTGCCCCACAACACGGCGCCATTCCTCGTTCTCCACCTGCATCGTCCGCACGCGGTAGAGCAGCTCCTGCTGCAGCCGGCGCACCCCGCCCACCAGGTCGGCCAGCAGGCCGATCAGGAAGGTGACGAGAGCCATCACCACGAGCACGCCGCCGACAAAGAGCGACTGGATGTTCGAGGCCTCAAATGTCTCGTCAACGCGCCGCCCGATGAAGACGAACGCCGCCCAGGCAAGCAGCAGCGCCCCCGGCACAAAGAAGGCCGCGGCGATGTAGCTGAAGACCTTGAGCGGCTCGTAGGTAGCGTAGGTGCGGGCAATGATCGCGGCCTGCTGCTTGATGAAGTTCCAGTTGCCGCGATGCAGCCGCGAGGGGCGCTTCACGTAGTTCGTGCGGATCGGCACGGCGGCGACCGTGAGGCGGCGCTTGCCGGCCTGGATCAGCGCCTCAACGGTGTAGGAGAAATCGGTGGTGACGAAGGTGCGTAGCGCGGCCTCCCGCGAGAGAGCGCGGAAGCCGCTCACCGTGTCGGGCACATCGGTCTCCGAGGCCCAGCGCACGACCGAACTGCCGATGTGCTGGAGCACCTTCTTCAGCGGCGAGAAGTGCTCGATCAGCTGCACCTGGCGGTCGCCGATCACAATATCGGCCTTGCCCTCGATGATCGGCGCCACCAGCCGCGGGATCTCGTCGCCGGGGTACTGGTCGTCAGCGTCGGTATTGACGATGATGTCGGCGCCGAGGCGGAGCGCGGTATCGATACCTGTCTGGTAGGCTGTCGCCAAGCCCTTGTTGGCCGTATGGCGCACCACATGGTCGGCGCCGGCCCGCAGCGCGACCGCCACGGTATCGTCGGAGCAGCCGTCGTCCACGATCAGCACCTCAACCTGGCTGATGCCGGGGATGCTGCGGGGCACGGCCGCGACCACCGCGGCGATGGTATCGCGCTCGTTCAGCGCGGGGATCTGCACGATCAGCTTCATCGGCGCCTCTCCTGGGCTTGTGGCGCCTATTATACACCGGCGGGTGGCGGGCACCGCCGCCCCCGGTGTCGGTGGCCCTCACCCGCTGGTTGGCCCTCCACGATCCGGCGTGCCGCCTCTCCGCTGCAGGGCAAGCTTTCCAGAATTCCGGTGTGAGGAAGCGAGCGGCACAACCGATGCTCGCACACCCCCTCGACCGCAGATCCGCCACCCGCCGAGGCGGATGGCTCTGCCCGACAATAAGATGGGTACGCCGCCGGGCGGCGGCACGGTACGGCCCTCCGGCTTGGGGGTGGTCCGGAGGGGGCAGCCGCCCCCTCCGGCGGGGAGCGCGAGGGGCGGAGCCCGCTCGCAACACATCCCACCGCGCAGCTGGTATTAGTATGGGGCCGCGCCCCAAGCTAGCCCCGCAGGGGCGTGGGGGCCGCGCCCAACACGCCCTACGCCCCCTACTTCGGCGTCGCCTCGCCGCGAATGAACCGCTCCGTGTACTCGTGGGCCTCGTAGTCCGTATACTGCTTCGGCGGCGTCTTCATGAAATAGCTGCTCGGCGCGTAGAGCGCCCCGCCGATGCCACGGTCCAGGGCCAGCTTCGCGCAGCGGATCGCATCGATCACCACGCCGGCGGAGTTCGGGCTGTCCCAGACCTCCAGCTTCAGCTCGAGGTTCAGTGGCACATCGCCGAAGGTGGTGCCCTCCATGCGGATGTAGGCCCACTTGCGGTCGCCTAACCAGGGCACATAATCGCTCGGACCCACGTGCACCGCATCCTCCGCCAGCTGATAGTCGAGTTGGCTGGTGACGGCGTTGGTCTTGGAGATCTTCTTGCTCTCCAGCCGTTCCCGCTCCAGCATGTTCAGGAAGTCGGTGTTGCCGCCGAAATTCAGCTGGTAGGTGCGGTCGAGGCGCACGCCCCGCTCCTTGAACAGCGTCGTGAGTACGCGGTGGGTGATAGTGGCGCCCACCTGGCTCTTGATATCGTCGCCGATGATCGGCAGCCGCCGCTCCTCGAAGCGCTTGCGCCAGTACTGCTGGCTGGCGATGAAGACCGGCACACAGTTGATGAAGGCGCAGCCCGCCTCCAGAACCTGCTCAACGTACCACTTGGTGGCCATCTCGCTGCCCACCGGCAGGTACGAGATCACCACATCGGTCCCCGTATCTCGTAAAATACCGACGATATCATCGGTGGGGCCGGCGGCCTTCGTCACCACCTCGCCGAGATATTTGCCGATGCCGTCGTGGGTCATGCCGCGGCTCACGGGCACGCCCAGGAAGGGCACGTCGGAGAACTTATACGTGTTGTTCGGCTGGGCGAAGATCGCCTCGGACAGATCCTTGCCCACCTTGGTGTCCACCACGTCGAAGGCCGCAGAGAACTCGATGTCGCCTACATGGTAACCGCCGAGGTTCACATGCATCAGGCCCGGAATTGTGTCATTCTCGTTCGCGTCGCGATAGTAGTGGACGCCCTGCACCAGCGAGGAAGCGCAGTTGCCGACGCCGATGATCGCCGCACGGATTTTCTTGCTCACCGAGGTGAACCCTTTCATACTCTATCGAGAACCGCAGAAATCTCTCGGCACGAACCGTAAGGGCGGCCCGTCGTGACCGCCCCGGCCCGTCCGTTGTGACCCCAACCCATCACGGCCGCCCCGGCCCGTCGTGGGCGCCCCTTGGAGCGGCCAGCCGAGCCATTAACGGCTACACTCGTGGTTCTATGGTAGTGGTGCTCGCTCGCTTCGATGGCGGCAGCGAGAGCGAATTATACCCCTGGTGGGTACCATTAGCAAACGTGGCGCCCTGCTCCACCGCCGGCTGTGGGATACGTGCTGGTGCGCCGGACGGTGTATTCTGCAGGCGTCCTGAGGCTTCATGGGCCATAGCTCGCTAGTAGCGCAGCATGATCGACAGTTATCCTTCCATCGAGACCCCGGATCAGGTGGTAGACGCCGAGACATTCCTCATCGTCCGCGTCGCCGACGAGCTGTATGGGCTCCCCGGCGCCGCTCTGCGTGAGGTGATCCGCTGGCGCACGCCCACCCCGCTCCCTGGCGCCCCGTCTGTGCTCCTCGGCATCATCAGCCAGCGAGGCGTGGTGCTGCCCGCCATCGACCTGCGCCTCGCCCTCGGCCTGCCGGTGAGCCCTCCTGGCCGGGCGACCCGCCTGGTCCTTGTGCAGCACGAGACGATCGACCTCGCCCTTGTTGTTGACGGAGTGCTCGACCTCACGCCGCTCGCCGAGCTCGGGCAGCCGCCCGCGTCGCCGGGCCGTGGCGTGCTCACCTCAGCAGTCGCCCGCTTCCAAGATCGCCCGTTGGGGGTGATCGATCTCGCCGCCCTGATCGCCACCGTGCAGGATGGGCTTCGCAACGGATAAGCGTTTATGCAGCAGACAGCCGGCAAACTCTTTGGCAACGAGCCTGATCAGATGCTCGCGCTGCGCGATAATCTCGGCCTGATCCGCCTGTTGATCGCTGGCGGCGTGGCCCTGGTGGGCCTGCTTTGGGTGCTTGTCGGCGCCCTCTGGATCTCGCGCACGATCGACGGCACAGCCGGGATCACGGCCTCGCTCTTCGCCATCGCCGCCCTCGCCACTTACCTCGGCGCCTACACCCTGATCCGCCGCGGCCGCACCGTCTACGGCATGCGGGCCCTCTTCTTCGGCATGGTGCTCTGCGCCGCCTATGGTGCCTATCTCTTCGGCGGCCCCCTCGGCCCAGTGGCCATGATCTTCCTCGTGCCGATCGTCAGCGCCGGCCTGCTCGGCCGCGGCACCGATGTCATCTATGTGTCCGCCGCCGCCCTCGTCTGCTACCTCGCTCTGATAGCCGCCGCCCTCGCCGGGTTCTACACGCCGCGGCCCACCCCCGCCAGCGCAGGCGTGATCATCTTCATCGCCACCGCCGCCTATCTCGCCACCCTCGCCTGGCTGAGCGGCCGCGACCTCAACCGCGTGATCCAGCAGTCGCAGGAGCGCGCCGAGGAGCTGCTGAAGAAGACCGAGCAGCTGATGGAGAAGAGCATCCAGCAGGTGGAGCTCGGCAGCGAGCTCGCCGCCGCCGCCCAGCAACTCCAGGTCACCTCCCAGCAGCAGGCTAGCGGTGCCGCCGAACAGGCCAGTGCCGTGAGCCAGGTCTCCACCACTATCGAGGAGCTCGGCAGCACTGCCCGCCAGATCGCCCTGTCCTCGGACCACGTCGCCCAAGCCGCCCAGCAGACCCTGGAGAATCTGAGCAGCGGCCAGGACGCGGTGGACGAGAGCATCCAGGCCATGGAGCGCATCCGCGCGCGTGTCTCCGACGTCTCCTCTCGCGTGCTGAGCCTTGGCGAGCGCTCGCAGCAAATCGGCGAGATCATCGACCTGATCGACGATATCTCCGACGAGACCCACCTGCTCGCCCTCAACGCCGCGATCGAGGCGGCCGGGGCCGGCGAGCACGGCCGGCGCTTCGCCGTGGTGGCCGCCGAGGTGAAGAGCCTGGCCAACCGCACCCTCGCCGCCGCCAAGGAGGTGAAGGGCGTGATCGCCGAGATCCGCCAGGCCACCTCGGCCGCGGTGCTGGCCGCTGAAGAGGGCAGCAAAGAGGTTGAGCGCGGTGTCGATCTCGCCCACCGCGCCGGCCAGGTGATGGACAATATCGTGATGGTGGCCGAGCGCACCGCCCAGTCGGCCGCGGAGATCGGCCTCGCCACAGCCCAGCAGCAGAGCGCCAGCGAGCAAGTGGTTGAGACCATGCGCGAGATCGCCGAGGTGGCCCGCCAGAGCGCCTTGGGCGCCCGCCAGATGGCTGAGTCGGCGGCCACCCTCACCGCCATCGCCGACAGGCTCCACGGCATCACCCAGTTCGACGACTGAGGGCCGAGGATCACTGCGAAGCTATCCGCTTCTCATCTCTCACTTCTCACCTCCTCATGGACCTCAGCGCGTTCTACAACCAGTTTCGCGAGGAGACGGCCGAGCATGTGCGAGCCCTGAACGATGGGCTGCTCGCCCTCGAGTCCGAAAGCGACGAGGCCGCCCGGCGCAGCCACGTTGACCGCATCTTCCGCGCGATGCACACGGTGAAGGGCGGCGCGCGGATGCTCGGCTTCGAGCCGGTGGGCCGCCTCGCCCACGCCCTCGAGAATCTGCTCGGCGAGTTGCGCCAGGGCCGGCGCACACTCGACCGGACCCTGGCAGACGCCTTGCTGCGGGGCGGTGATACCCTGCTCGCCCTCGCCACCGCCGCCGCTGAGGGCCGCCCCGCCGAGATCGATGTTGATGCCGCCATCAAGGCTCTCCCTGCGCCCATCGACGCCGAGCCGGCCACAAAGGCTCCCGCCGCCGCGGCCCCCGAGCCCCAGGCCCCAACGCCCGGCCCTCAGCCCTCAGCGCAGCCCGCCCCGGCACCGGCTCGCGGCCCCTCCCGCCAGACGGTCCGCGTTCGCGTGGATCGCCTCGATCGCATGCTGAACCTCGCCGGGGAGCTCGCCGTCGGCCAGCAGATGCTCGCCAATCACGCCGACGAGCTCCAGGGCCTGAGCGAATTGGCCGAGCGCCAGGAGCGGGCCCTCGCCGAGCTTGAGGCCGAGCTCAACCGGCTGCGCTTCTCGCCGCTGCAGCGCCAGGCGATCGACCAGCGGCTGGCCGCCGTGCGTGGCGTCGCCGATGAGGTTCGCAGCCTCATCCAGCGCCAGGACGAGCGGCTGGCGCGCCAGGTGGCCCAGCACGACCTCCTGGTGAAAGATCTGGAGCAGGAGGTGATGGCGGTGCGCCTCCTGCCGATCAGCACCGTCTATAGCGGGCTGCCTCGCGCGGTACGCGACCTGAGCCAGAGCACCGGCAAGGCGGTGCGACTGGAGCTACGGGGCGAGAGCGTCGAGCTCGACCGCAAAGTGCTGGAGCTGATCAATGACCCGCTGTTGCATCTTGTGCGCAACGCTGTAGACCATGGCATCGAGCCGCCGGCCGAGCGCGAACGCCTCGGCAAGCCCCCTCAGGGCCTTGTCGAAGTGAGCGCTGAGGCCGCCGGAGGAGAGGTGCGCGTGACTGTGAGCGACGACGGCCGCGGCATGGATCCGCGCCGCATCCGCGAGCGCGCCGTGCGTATGGGGCTCATGGCCGCCGACGCCGCCGCCCGCCTATCCGACGCCGAGGCCCTCGAACTGAGTTTTCTGCCCGGCTTCTCCACCGCCACGAGCGTCACCGAGATCTCGGGCCGCGGCGTGGGGATGGATGTCGTACGCACCAACCTGGCTGAGCTCGGCGGCCAGGCGAGGGTGGAATCGCAGCTCGGCCAGGGGACGCGTGTCACCCTTTCGCTCCCGCTCACCCTGGTGACGACCCAGGTGGTGCTGGTGCGGGTGGGCGAGTCCAGTTTCGCCCTACCAGCCAGCGCCTGCCAGGGCACGATCTGGGTCTGGCGCGAGCAGCTGCGGGCCCTGGAAGGGCAGCCGACGATCGAGCAGGAGGGCCGTACGGTGGCGGTGGTCGCCCTCGGCGACTTGCTCGGCATCGAGGCGCTGCGCCCGCTGGCGGCGGAGGAGCGGGTGCCCGCGCTGCTTGTCGGCGGCGCGCAGCGCCCTGTGGCCCTCGTTGTGGACGAGCTCCTCGACGAGCGTGAGGCGGTTGTGAAGCCCCTCGGCGCGCTGCTCGCGACCCAGCGCCGCTTCGGTGGCGCCGTGCAGCTCGGCGACGGCAGCCTGGTGCTGCTGCTCAACCCGCTGCTGCTTACGCAGAGCATCCGCCCCACGCCGCTCATCAGCCGGGCGCCGAGCGTGCGCCGGCGTGTGCTCGTGACCGATGACTCCTTCGCCACCCGCGAGCTCATCCGCAGCATTCTCGAGTCGGCCGGCTATGATGTAGCCGTCGCCGTCGATGGCCAGCACGCCCTGGAGCAGCTGCGGGCAGAGTCGTTCGAGCTTGTGGTGAGCGATGTCGAGATGCCGCGCCTCGACGGCATGCAGCTCGTCGCCAGCATGCGCGCCGACCCGGCGCTGCTGGACATCCCGGCGGTGCTGCTCACCAGCCTGGCCTCGGAGCAGGATCGGCGGCGCGGGATCGAGGCGGGGGCACAGGCGTACATCGTGAAGAGCCAATTCGATCAGGAGAGCCTGCTCGATGTTGTACGGCAACTCCTCGGCGCCCAACGATAAGGGCTGGTTCTGGTTCAGGCTCCAGTGTATGCTGTGAGTGGCGACTGGCAAGCGCACATCGGGTCTCGGCGCGGCCGGCCCGCGAAAGGCCACGGAAGATGAGGTTTGTTATGGCGGGAAAGATCCTGGTAGTAGACGACAGCAAGCTCGTCACCGACATCGTCAAACTGCGCCTGGAGATGTACGGCTACGAGGTACGCCTGGCTCACAGCGGCGAGGATGCCCTCGCCAGTATCGCCGAGGAGATGCCCGATCTGCTGGTCCTCGATGTTCAGATGCCTGGCATCGACGGCTACGAGGTCTGCAGGCGGCTGCGGGATAACCCGAGCCTCGACGATCTGCGGATCATCATGCTCACCTCGAGCGACGACAAGCACGCCGCCTTCGAGGCCGGCGTGGACGACTATCTGAACAAAGATATCGACCTGCTCAACCTGCCGAACCGCGTGAAGATGGTGCTGGAGCTATAGTGGGCACGCCGCTGCGCATCCTGGTGGTCGACGACTCCTCACTTGTGCGGCGCCTGCTGCGCGAGCTGTTGGAGGCTGACCCCGACGTGCGCATCGTTGGCGAGGCCGCAGATGGCCGCCAGGCCCTGGCGATGGTGGCCGAGCTGCGCCCCGATCTGGTCATCCTCGATGTCCGCATGCCGGTGATGGACGGCGTGGAGACGACGCGGCAGATCATGGCCTATCACCCCACGCCGATCCTGATCCTCACGACCTCCTTGAGCAGCTACGACGTGGATATCACGTTCCAGATGCTCGGCGCTGGCGCGCTCGACGTGATGGAGAAGCCGCCGCTTGGCGATCCCATGGCCGTGGAGCGCAGCCGGCTGGCCCTGCTCCGCAAGGTTCGCCTCCTCGCCCGCGTGAAGGTCGTCACCCACCTGCGGGGCCGGCGCGAGCGGTTGAGAGCCGAGCCCGAGGAGGTGAGAAAGCCCAAACTGGCTGCGGCCGCCTCAGCGCCGGTGCGTAACTCGGACCGCAAGCCAATCACTCACCCTGACTTCTCACTGCACAACTCGCAGTTCCCCATCGTTGCGATCGGCGCCTCCACGGGAGGCCCCCGCGTGATCCGGCAGATCCTCAGCGCGCTGCCCGCCGACTTCCCCGCAGCCGTGCTCGTGATCCAGCACATCGCTCAAGGCTTCAGCGCGGGCATGGCCGAGTGGCTAGCCGAGAGCACCGAGCTCCCAGTGAGCCTTGCCGCCGAGGGCTCTGTCCTGCAGCCCGGCCGGGTGCTGGTCGCCCCTGACCGCTACGACCTGCTGGTGCGAGGCGATGGCACCATCCACCTGAGCGGGCTGCCGCTCCTGCTGCAGCGCCCCGCGATCGACATCGCCATGCAATCGCTTGCGGCCTTCTACGGCCCGGCCGCGATCGGCGTGCTGCTCACCGGTATGGGCCGCGACGGCGCCAGGGGGCTGCAGGCCATCAGGCGGGCCGGCGGCTATACGATCGCCCAGGACGCCGCGAGCTGTACCATCTATGGGATGCCACGGGCCGCCGTGGAGCTCGGCGCCGCCGATGATGTGCTGCCGGCGGCCCAGATCGCCGACGCCATCATGGCCCAGCTCGCCCGCATTCGTCACACCTAGCTACCAATGGCTTCCTCCAACCCGCCAAGCGATAGCCTGACAGCTGCCCAGCTCAGCGAGCTGCGCGATCTTGTGGCGGCCTACTGCGGCGTCTATCTGGACGATACCCGCGTGGCTCCGCTGGAGGCCGCCGTGCGGCGGCGGGCCAGGGCCCTCGGCTATAGCGTAGAGAGCTATACCAGAACCCTGCGCAGCGCCGGCCCCGGCGAGCTGCAGCGCCTCAGCGAGCTGCTGCTCAACCACGAGACCCAGTTCTTCCGCAACAGGCCCCACATCCACGCGCTCCGCACGGTCATCCTGCCTGAGCTACACCAGCGCCTGCCCCCCGGCGAGCCGTTGCGCCTCTGGAGCGCCGGCTGCTCCACCGGCGAGGAGCCATACTCCCTCGCCATCACCGCCATCGAGGCCCTCGGCGATCCCCTGCCGCGGCCGGTCGAGATCTGGGCTACCGACCTCAGCGCGGCCGCCCTGACGAAGGCGGCGATCGGCTCCTACCAGGGCAGAACGCTAGCGAACGTGACGCTGCAGCAGCGCTCGCGCTTCTTTCGCGCCCACGGGGGCGCGCTCGAGGTGACGGAGCGAGTCCGGCGGCTCGTGCGCTTCGAGCAGCTCAACCTGCTCGATCCCTTCCCACCGACGGCCCGTGGCATACACGGAATCTTCTGCCAGAACGTGACGATCTACTTCCAGGCTGAGGCCTGCCGCACGCTCATGGGGCGTTTCTACGATGCGTTGGCCGATGGCGGTGCGCTCTTCCTCGGCTTCTCGGAGACATTGTGGCAGCTCTTCGACCGTTTCCAATGGCGCGAGGTGGCCGGCGCCTACGTTTACTTTAAAGAGGCGCAGCGGCCACGCCAGCCTGCGCCGGGCGTGAAGGCCACCTCGCGCCCGGAGCCGGCAGCCGCCGTTCGGCGGCGACGCCCCGCGCCGCTCGCCGCCCGCAGCAGCGAGGCCATCCTGGCCCGCGGGCGCGAGCTGCTCGACGCCGGCAAGGTCGATGCCGCCTTGGAGCTGTTCGCCGCGACGCCCTTGACTGGCGCGGACGCGCCTTCAATGCTGGCCCTCACCGCCCGCGCCCACGCCGACCGCGGGGAGCTGGAACTGGCCGCCGCCGAAGCCCGCCGTGCCTTGGAGCTGAACCCGCTGACTACCGAAGCCCACCTCCTGATCGGCCTGATCTATGCCCGCCAGGGGCGCTACGGCGCCGCCATTGGCCAACTTGAGCGGGCCCGCGAGCTCGACAGTGGCTCGCCGGTGATCGCCTTCCATCTGGCGGAGTGCTATCGCCAGGTGGGGCGCACCGAGAGCGCCCTGCGGGCCTACCGGACCACGATCGCCAGATTGGCCTCCCATCCGCCCGATCGCCTCATCGACGGCGTGGCGGCGGGTTGGCTGCGAGAAACCTGCCGGCGCTACGAGGCCCTGCTGAGCGGTGAGCGGCGCCAAGGATAGAAACGATTAGCTCAGTAACGAGCCGCAGCAGATGCTTGTTGGTAGTAGACGGATGTAGTGAAGCAGAGAAGCAAGGGCGCCCCGCAGAGGGCGCCCCATCGTCAACGAGAGAACTCTGATCAGCAGCGGGAAGTATGCGCAAGCAGAGCACAATCAGTGTCGCGCGGCCACCGGCGCTCACCCTGGTGAGCCACCGAGGGGCGCGGCTGCTCGGCCGACGACGGCGCAGGCCCGCGCCGCCCCCAGAGCCGCCTACGCTCACTCCAGAGCAGCAACGGCGCGCCGCCGAGATCGAGCAGGAGTTGCAGCTTGCACGAGATATTCAGCAGGGTCTGCTGCTCGAGGCCGCGCCGCGCCTGCCCGGCTGGGAACTGGCCGCCGTCTCACTGCCGGCGCGGGATCTCGGCGGTGACCTCTACGACTTCCTGAAGCTGGGCGAGAATGCCCAGGGGATCATGATCGGCGATGTGAGCGGCAAGGGCCTCTCGGCAGCGCTGCGCATGGCGGTGGCTCGTACGGTCTTTCGCCACGAGGCGCGCCGCGGCGCGCCGCCGGCCTCAACCCTCGCCGCCGTGAACCGCGGCGTGCTGAGCGAGATCCCCCAGGGCATGGTGACGATGCTCTACGCCAAACTCGACATGGCAGACGGGCGGCTGCTGCTCGCCAACGCCGGCCACACCTTCCCTTTACTGGTGAATGGCAAAGTGAGCGAGCTCGAACTCTCGGGCCTGCCCTTGGGCGTCGATGCCGACAGCGACTACACCGAGGCTTCGGCCGTCCTCAACTACGGCGACAGCGTGCTGCTCTACACCGATGGCGTGCTGGAGGCGGAGAACGCCGCCGGCGAGATCTACAGCTTCGAGCGGCTTCAGGCTCTTGTGCAGGCCAACGCCAGCCTGAAGCCGAGGGCCATGGTCGCGCTGCTGCTGCGGGAACTGCGGGCTTGGAGCGGAGGCACACAGACCGACGACGTGACGATCGTGGTGCTGCGGCGACGCCTGGCCGACCTAGCGGCCGAACTGCGCGGCGTTACTGAGGCAGTTTGCGGCGCCGAGCCGGCGAGTGTGTTCTGGGAAGCGGCACTGGCCGCGATCGGTGCGGAGCGGATCGGCGACGCCAACGCCTGGGTCAGCGCACTGCCTGAGCTGATCAAGCTAGTTCAGGGGCGCTTCGGCCGCGGCTTGGCCCGTGAGCTCCACCAGGAGCTACGTCTGGCGATCGAAGACTATCGCGAGAAAACTACTGATGGTCGTTGAACGAAGCTTCACGCCGCGAGCACTTACGGCGTGGTATAGTTGTAGGCCCGCCTGCCGCACGGGGGTGCCACAGGGCTGAGATGGAGCAAGCTATGGCGGTGAACGATCAGCTGCACTTTATGCCGCTCGATCTGGACACGTTTTCCGGGAGCGAGCGGTTCATGGCCGGCACGCGCCTGGGCGCGGCGTTCAGCCAGGGCATGCGCTCGTACCTGCGGGCCGCGTACACTGAGGCTATCGAGCATTTTAAGGCGGCGCTGATCGCCGCTTATGTTGATGGCGAGGAGCAGGCCCAGATCTTCGAGCGCGAGCGGGCGATCATCTACCTCTATATCGGCAACGCGCTGGCCTTCCAGGACGAGTGGGAGAGCGCCCTGCGGGAGTATCTCGAGGCGGTGCAGACCGACCCGCAACTGGCGGAGGCTCACTACAACTTGGGTGTGGCCTTCGCCGCGATGGGCCAGATCGACCGGGCGATCGCCGCCTTCAAAGAGACGCTGGAGCATAACCCGAACCTCTACGAGGCTCACTTCGCCCTCGGGCGCTGCTACCAGAAGCTCGATGATGCAGGCCGGGCCTACATCCACTACAACAGCGCCTGCAATGCGCGCCCGCAGGCCGCGGAGCCGCGCTACTACATGGGCCTGATGCACCAAAGCCACGGCGCCCACGAACTGGCGCAGCGCTGCTTCGCCGAGGCTCTGCGGGTGGAGCCCACCTTTGTCTCGCCCGACCCTGAGCCCGACCAGGGCGCCTTGGTGACGCGGAGCGAGGAGGAGGTGGCTCAGTGGTATTACCGCCTGAGCCATGCGCTCAAGCAGCAGCGCTATGAGGAAGAGGCGGAGCGGATCTACCGGGCGCTGCTGCAGTGGCGCTCCCAGGAGTATCAGGCCCGCTTCCTGCTCGGCAACCTGCTGGCACGGCAGCGGCGCTGGGCCGAGGCTCTGGAGGAGTATAGCGCCGTGCCGCCCCATAGCGCCCATTATGTAGACGCACGGCTGCGTATGAGCGCTGTCTATCGCCTGCAGAAGCAGCCGAAACAAGCCTACGACCTGCTCTTCGAGTGCGCCCGGCTGAACCCGAACAACGGCCAGTTGTTTCTGAGTATGGGCAAATTGCTCTACGATATGGGCATGAACGTCCAGGCCGTGCGCGCGTTCGAGCGGGCGGTGCAGCTGCTGCCCCGCGACCCCCAGGCCCACTACCTGCTCGGCTTTATGTACAACGTACAGGGCCGCGAGACGTGGGCGCTGGCCGCCTGGCGCAAGGCGGTGGAACTGGCCCCCGAGGCCGACTCGCTGCGCTACGATCTGGGCTTTATGTATGTGCGCCGCGGCCGCTACGATCTGGCTGCCGCCGAGTTTCAACAGGTGCTGGAGCGCTGGCCCGACGATGTGGAGACGAACTTTATGCTCGGCCTCTGCTACAAAGAACTGGTGGAGCCAGCGAAGGCCATCCCGCTCTTCGAGAAGGTGCTACGGCGTAACCCGCGCCACGCCCAAGCGCTCTACTATCTCGGCGCATGCTACCTGCAGATCGGTAATACCTCCCTTGGCAAGGCCTATCTGCGGCGCTACGATCATCTCGCCCGCCAGACCTCGGCGATCGCGGCTGTGAGCAGTAACGCCCGCCGCCGCCCCGCCGTCGCGTCGCACTCCTGAGATTGGCTCTCGCGAGCGCAAACAAAGGGACAAGGACCAACCACACCAGGCTTGGCCCTTGGCCCTTCGTCTGTTCCCCCCTGCACCGGCTCGGACCGAAGCCGTTAAATTGTCGTTACGGCGGGGTGACGGGGGGCTGCTAGAATGGCTTTCGGACCGCAGTCCGAACGTTGCAAAGGGGGTCGCATGGATCGAGTCGAGCTCAACATCCCCTCGAACCCAGTGTTCGAGCGGGTGGTGCGCGCGAGCGCCGCGGAGGTGGGTAACGCCTTCGGGTTCTCGGCGGAGCGCGTGGAAGACCTCAAGCTCGCGATCAGCGAGGCGGTGAACAACGCCATCGACCATGGCAACCGAGGCGAGGCGGGCAAGCTAGTAGCAGTGGTTTTCGAGATCGACGGCGAGAAGCTGGAGATCCGTATCAGCGACCAGGGCACAGGCGCAGAGAAGCTCGATACGGCACGACGGGTGGTGGACGAGCAGAGCCTGGAGAGCGGGCATCTGCGGGGGTTCGGCATGTATCTGATCAGCGAGCTGGTTGACGACCTTGAGGTGAGCTCGTCCCACAAAGGCACGGTGCTCACCCTGCGGCTCTATCGGAGGGAGCAGCCATGAGCGAGGTAATTCGGCGCGAGGAGTTCGGCGAGGTTGCTATTCTGCATATTGCGACCACAAGCGTCGATGCTATCTCGGCCGCGGCGATCGCCAGCGAGTGCGAGGAGATGCGACCGATCACCGTGCTTGATTTCAGCGAGGTGTCGTTCATCAACTCGGCAGGGATCTCGGCCCTGCTCAAGTTCGTGGTGCAGACGCGCAAGGCCGGCTACAAGCTCTTTGCCATGCATGTGAGCCCGCACCACCAGAAGATCTTCAAGATGGTCGAGATGTCCCGCTTCATGCCGACGATCGAGGAGCATGAGCTGGCCACCTATCGCTAGAGGCGAGGCTTTGGGCTTATGGTATAGTAATGCCGTTGCAGGCAGCGTAAGCCCGTGGTACAAGGCCTGCTACGCAATTACTTACGGCGATGCCGTTTGTGTCTCTGAGCCCTCCGTCAAAGCGAGGCAGCTGTGTCCCATACGGTGATGATCGTTGAGGATGACCCGGCAACCCGCCGGCTCTATCGCTTCCTGTTGACCAACAGCGGCTTTACGGTTGTTGAGGCCGAGGACGGAGTCGCCGCCCTCGAGCGCTTCGCAGCTCAGCCGGCTGATGTGATCATCACTGATATGAACATGCCGCGCATGGGCGGTATCGACCTCGTCCGCACCCTCCGCCAGAATAGTAGCGACGTCTACGTGATCATGGTCACGGCCTTCGGCACCCCCGACACCGAGAAGCACGCCTTCCGGGCCGGGGTTAACGAATACCTCACCAAGCCCTTCGATTTCGAGGAGCTCGAACGTCGCGTCCAGAACTACTTCGCCCGCCGAAACCGCTAGCCCCTTTTTCCGCTAGGCGATGACGAAATTGCAATCGCCCTGCGGCGCAGTGTAGTGGAAACGACAACTTGCGCTGCTACAATCGCGATTGTTAAGAACGGGTAACCACACCTCCGGCCCACCGCCCCGCGCTGCTCGCGGCGCTGTGGGCCATGGCTGGTGTGCGGCTGAGGAGATCACCATGGCTGACCTGCTGCTGGGCACAGCGGCGCCGGCCGCGCAAGCGCGGATTCTGGTGGTTGAGGACGACGCTCACATCCGCACATTCTGCCAGCGGCTGCTGCGGGTCAGCTATGAGGTGGATGTGGCCGAGCACGGTGGAGCCGCCCTCGAACTGCTGCGGCAGAAGCCCTACGACCTGGTGCTGACCGATATGCAGATGCCGGTCATGGGCGGTATCGAGCTGCTGCAGCATATCCGCCAGCACCACCCCGAGACGGACCTGGTGGTGATCACGGCCTACGCCACCGTGGAGAATGCGCGGGACGCCCTGAAGCTCGGCGCCCTCGATTACCTCTCCAAGCCGATCGAGACGGAGAATCTCGAGCGGACGGTACGAACATGCCTGGAGCTGCGGCGAGTGCGCCAGGAGAAGGAGCGGCTCTCTGACCTGCTGTTTATGTACCAGTTCAGCCAGCTGATCGCTACCTCGCTGGACGTGGAGACGCAGGTCGAGCAGATCGTGGAGTTCCTCTGGCAGCGCTACGCCCCCGAGGCACTCGCTCTCTCGATGCGGCTGCTCGAGGAGGACCAGTTGCACCTGCTGGCGGCCCGCACCCAGAGCGGCTGGGTGGAGCATGCCCGTATGGCGCCGCTGCCGGCGGACTGTGAGGTCGATGAGCTGCTGGCGACGCACCTGCGCCTCGCCGGCGGGACCGAGGCCTACGATGAGCCGCACTTCGCCGGGGTGCTGCTGCGCAGCCACGACCGGCCGCTAGGCTACCTGCACTTGGCACGCCGCGCCGAACAACCACCCTTCGACGCCAGCGAGCGCCGCCTGCTGAGTATCTTCGCCGGGCAGGTGGCCGCCTCGCTCGACAATGCGCGGCTCTACAAGGCGCTCAAGGACCAGAACCGCCAGACGATCGAGGCGCTCGCCGAGGCGATCGAGGCCCGCGACGCCCACACCTACGGCCACTCGCGACAGGTGACGCGCTACGCAGTGCGCCTGGCCCAGGAGCTCGGCCTGCCACCGGAGCGGGTGGAGCTGATCGACTACGCCGGCCTGCTGCACGATGTAGGCAAGATCGGCATCCGCGATTATATTCTGCTCAAGCCCGGTAGCCTCGACCCCGAGGAGTTCCAGGTGATGAAGGGGCACCCGCGGATCGGCGTGAAGATCATCGAGCGGGTGTGGGGCCTGCGGGCCACTCTGCCGATCATTGAGGCGCACCACGAGCGCTATGACGGCAAGGGCTACCCCAACGGTCTGAAGGGCGAGGAGATCCCGCTCGAGGCGCGCATCCTGGCGATCGCCGATGCCTTCGAGGCCATGACGGCCGACCGGGCCTATCGCTCAGCTCTGTCAACCGAGGCGGCCCTCAGCGTTCTCTGGGAGGGCCGCGGCGGAGCCTGGGACCCGGAGTTGGTGACGGTGTTCGTGGACTTGGTGCGGCGGGAGGAGCAGCAACTGCGCCTCCCTGACCGCACACCGCAGCTCACGGTGCCACTGCTGCGCCCGCGGGAGGGCGTGCCGGTGGGTGTGGGGGATGAGAGGGATTGAGGGGGTTGGAGCGCGAGGGGGTTGGAGCGCGAGGGGTTTGGATCGCGAAATTCGCGAAAGGTAGCGAAAAACGCGAAGGCGAAAGCGCGAAGGCGCGAAAGGGAAGACGCGAAAGGAAAGATGCGAAAGGAAAGACGCGAAAGGCATTGACCTTTCGCGTCTTCTCTTAAGCGCTTCGTTTCGCGCCGTTCGTGATCCAAATGCCCTATGCCCCGTTCGCGCTGATCAGGGTGGTGGGCTCGGCCTCCTGCTCCTCAGGCTCCTCGACGGAGAGGGCAGCGAGGCGGTCGCCGGCGTTCAGGTTGAGGATGATAACGCCCTGCGTAGCGCGGCCGAGCTGTGAGACGTCATCGGCGGTGGTACGCATCACCACGCCGCCCGCCGTGATGAAGGTGAGCAGCGAGCGGTCGTTGACGATCGCAGCGCCGGCGATCTCATCCCCTGGCCGCAAACGCATAGTAATCACGCCGCCGGTGGCGCGGCCCTTGGTGGGGTACTCCTCGAGCTTCGTGCGCTTGCCCATGCCACGGGCGGTGACGACGAGCAGGTCGTGGCCGGGCTGCACCAGCTGCATGCTGATCACCCGGTCGCCGGGGGCGAGGTTGATGCCGTTGACACCGGTGGCCGGGCGGCCCATCGGGCGCACCTCGCTCTGCCTGAAGCGGGCGGTCTGGCCGCGAACGGTGGTCATCAGGATGTCCTCTTCGCCGTGGCTGACCTGAACCCAGCCGAGCTTGTCGCCCTCCTCAAGGCCGATAGCGATCAGGCCGTTGGAGCGGACTTGGCTGTACTCGCGGAGCAGAGTGCGCTTGATCTTGCCGTTGTGGGTGGCCATCACCAGGTACTCGCCGTTGAAGTCGGGGACGGCGAGCATGGTCGTCACCTGCTCGCCCGGCTCGAGCGAGATCAGGTTGACGAGGGGCAGCCCCTTGGCGGTGCGTGAGCTGTCGGGCACCTCGTGTGCCTTGAGCACGTAGACCTTGCCGCGGTCGGTGAAGAACATCAGGTTCTCGAGCGAACCGCAAGTGAGCAGGTGGCGGACGATGTCCTGCTCGCGAGTGACCATGCCCTTGATGCCGCGGCCGCCGCGGCGCTGGGTGCGATAGGTATCGGCGGCCTGGCGCTTGATGTAGCCGCGGTCGGTAAGGGTGATCAAGACGCGGATGTCGGGGATGAGATCCTCGTCACTCACCTCGCCGGTAACATCGGGGATGATGCGGGTGCGGCGCTCGTCGCCATACTTCTCCTTGAGCATGGCCAGATCGGTCTTGATCAGGTGGAGCACCTTCTTGGGGTTGGCGAGGATATCCTCGAGCTCGGCGATCAGCTTGATCACCTCGCGGTACTCGTCCTCGATCTTCTTGCGCTCGAGGGCGGCAAGACGGCGGAGCTGCATATCGAGGATGGCCTGGGCCTGCCGCTCGCTCAACGAGAAGTTGCGGATGAGGTTGTTCTTGGCGCTATCGGCCGTGCGCGATTCGCGGATGGTGCGGATCACCTCGTCGAGGTTGTCGAGGGCGATCTTGAGGCCTTCGAGGATATGAGCGCGATCGCGGGCCTTGGCCAGGTCGAACTCGGTGCGCCGGCGGATCACCTCCTGGCGGTGGCCGATGTACTCCTGGAGGCTGCGCTTGAGGGTGAGCACCTTCGGCTGGCGGCCACCCTCGACGAGGGCGAGCATATTGATGCCGAAGGTCGTCTGCATCTGGGTGTGCTTATAGAGCGCGTTGAGCACCTTCTTGGGCTGGGCATCCTGCTTGAGCACGATGACCAAACGCATGCCGCTGCGGTCCGACTCGTCGCGGACGTCGCGGATGCCCTCGATCTTACGCTCCTTGGCCAACTCGGCGATGCGCTCCTGGAGCCGGGCCTTGTTCACCTGGTAGGGCAGTTCGGTGACGATGATGTTGAAGGCGCCGCGGGCGGCCTCCTCGACGTGGGCCTTGGCGCGGAGCGTGATCTGGCCGCGGCCGGTGGAGTAGGCGGCGAGGATGCCCTCGGTGCCGAGGATAGAGGCGGCGGTGGGGAAGTCGGGGCCGGGGATGAGCTTGATCAGATCCTCGACCGTGGCCTCGGGGTTGTCGATCAGGTAGCTGATCGCGTCGCAGAGCTCGCCGAGGTTGTGGGGCGGAATGTTGGTGGCCATACCCACGGCGATACCGGCCGCGCCGTTGAGCAGCAGGTTCGGCAGCATGGCCGGGAGCACGGTGGGCTCTTTGTAGGAACCGTCGAAGTTATCGCGGAAATCGACGGTGTTCTTGTCAATATCGTGGAGCAGCTCTTCGGCGATAGTGGAGAGGCGGGCCTCGGTGTAGCGCATGGCTGCCGGCGGGTCGCCATCGACGCTGCCGAAGTTGCCCTGGCCGTCCACGAGCACATAGCGCATGCTCCAGGGTTGGGCCATACGGGCGAGGGCGTCGTAGACTGCGCTGTCGCCGTGGGGATGCATCTTACCGAGGACGTCGCCAACGATACGGGCGCTCTTTTTATAGGGCTGGTTGGCGCGGAAGCCCATGTCCCACATACCGTAGAGGATGCGCCGCTGCACCGGCTTGAGCCCGTCGCGCGCGTCGGGGAGAGCGCGAGAGACGATCACGCTCATGGCGTAACTCAAATATGCTGTGCGCACCTCGCTGGTGATGTTGACGGGACGAACAATGCCAATTTCCATGAAGTACTCCGCCGCGTTCTGATGCTGTAAATGCCAACTAGTATTATACCGCAACCAACGGGGTTTGTCCAATAAATACGAACATATGTATCATAGGCCGAAGCATTTGCCTGCGGCAAATGCTTCGGCTCTACGTCGTAATTCGGGCGCCGTCGTTGCGGCCTACCTCATAATCCACGCACCGCCACAGGGCCGAAATCGAGGTAGTCGGCGGCGGTGAGCTGGTAGCTCACGCCGTCAACGGTGCGGTTCACGGCGTTGTCGTGGTCCTGCTTGCGGTGGAGGTGGCCGTAAACGCAGGCGCGGACGGCGGCGGCGGCGAGGCGACGGGCGAACTCGGTGGGCTGCTGGTTGACGAAGGGGGGGTAGTGGAGCATCGCCACGATCGGCCGCTGCCCGGCGGCGAGCTGCTGGGCGTGGGCGAGGGCGCGGTCGAGCATCGTCAGCTCCCGCTGGTAGATCGACTCGTCGGTGGCGGGGTTGTAGCCGGGGGTCTCGGGCGTGATCCAGCCGCGGGTGCCGCAGACGACGGCCTCGCCGATATCGACGGCATCGGCGCTGAGCAGGGTGAGGGAGGGAGGGAGGTGAGGGCGGATGGGGCCGACGCGGCGGGAGCACCAGTAGTCGTGGTTGCCGCGGATGAGCACCTTGCGGCCAGGGAGGGCATCGAGCCAGCGGAGGTCCTCCAGGGCTTCGGGGAGCTTCATAGCCCAGGAGATGTCGCCGGCGACGAGCACCCAATCGTCGGGGGCGACGCGGGCGCGCCAGTTGGCGGCGATGCGGGCGGGATGGTCCTTCCAGTGGGGGCCGAAGATGTCCATCGGCTTGGGGTGCGCGTGTGAGAGGTGAAGGTCGGAGATGGTCCAAATCATAGCAGCACCCCGGCAGACAATCTTGAGCATGATAGCAGCGCGGGGCGGTGGTGGCAAATCTGCGAGGGCTGGCTGCCCCCGCGACCCCTGCTCCGCTCGCTGCGTGCCTGCTGGGGGGCGTTTGGATCGCGAATGACGCGAAAGGGAGCGAAAAACGCGGGTCGCCAGACGACGCGAAGCGTCTACGCGAAGGCGCGAAACGGCGAAAGGGAAGACGCGAAAGCTGCCGCGCCCCACTGCGGCGCAGCCGCCTATCATCGAGGGCTCATCGGTTGAGCCATGAAATGGCTGTATAATGCCACGGATTGCGCCCGGCAGGCGGGCGTCGCTTTTCTGTGGGCATTGATGGGCCTTGCCGACCTTCAGCCTGAGCGCTTGCGCCGCGAGGAGCGGCTGCCGACCGCGACGACGCGGGGCCTCGGCGGGGCGCGCTCGGCCCTCGGATTGGTGCTGCTGCTCAGCCTGATCGTGGGCGTGATGGCCTACCAAGCCCCGCCGACGGGCCGGGTGCTGGTGGGCTGGCTCGGCGACCGCCTGTTTCTCGATGCCACCGCCGGCCTCGGAGCCGACGCGGCGGCGCGGGGCGAGCTGTTCGCCGATGACCTGACGCCCGACTCGCCCACGCTCCGGAGCCGCTGGACGCGGGAGCGGGCCCTGGTGACGCTGCCGAATATCGGCGCGGGCTCGAGCCTGGAACTGCGGCTTACGGTCCAGGGCTGGCCGGCAGATGTGATGGGCGCCCCGGTGGCGCAACCTGAGGTGACGGTGCGCGCCGATGGGGTGCCGGTGGGGAGCTTCACGCCGACGAGCTCGTGGGCGACCTACGGCTTCCGGGTGCCAGCAGAGGCTCGCAGCTCAGCCGACCTGACGGTTGAGCTGGCGATCTCGCACACCTTCACCGATACAGCGAGCTTCGGGGCCGACCCGCGCCCGAAAGGGGTGCGCCTCGCCGAGGTGAGCGTGCGGCCCGATCGCGCCGACCTCGCGGCGATCTACCCGCCGGCCTGGCGGGCGATCGGGCTGCTCGTGGCCTGCGCGCTGCTGCTCTACCTGCTCCTGGCACGGCTGCTACGCTCGACGCCGGCTGTCTATGCGCTCACCACGCTCGGCGTGGGCGCGGCAGGAGTCGGCCTGGCTTTCGGGCGGATCTGGATGGGCGCGGCGCTGAGCGTGGCGCTGCTGGCGCTGCTCGGTCTACTGGCGCTCGCCTGGCAAGGTCCGCTCCTCGACCAGCTGCGAGGACTGGTGCGGCGCTACGCCCAGAGCCGCGCCCTCGGCTACGGGCTGGTGGCCGCCGCGTTGGTGCTCTTCGGCTACGCGCTGGCGGGGGTGTTCGGCTGGCTTGGCACCTTCGGGCGGCCGCTCTTCTGGCAGATCTTCCCGGACTCGCTGCTCTACGGGCTGCTCGGCGCCGGGCTGCTGGCCCTGGTGCTGGTGCTCGGCCGCGATGGGCTGCCCCAACTGGCAGACGGGATCGTGGCGCTGATCGGCTC
>DAOUGF010000239.1:0-2087 GCA_034429295.1 Chloroflexaceae bacterium | reverse complement strand
TCGTGCTGAAAAATCACCAGGCCCCTTCCAGTTACCTGCAATCGCGGCCTGATGTGAGTTTAATACTGAGTATCAACGGCAGTAATACCAACCCGATCCTTATAATCCGATATCAGGTGTCCAGCGAAAGCCGAGATTGGGAGATTGTCGCTACGTGACGCCATTTATCGCGACGCGACCGCCGAACCTGGGCTCTGCACCTGCAGGCACGCTTGATGATAGAGAGCCGGCAGGGGCCGTAGGCGAGCGACTGTACGAGAGGAGCGACACATGGCAGTGAAGCTGAAGCGTCTGAAGGATCAGACGATCGTGATCACGGGCGCCACAAGTGGGATCGGCCTGGTGACGGCGCGGATGGCGGCGCGGCGAGGAGCGCGGCTGGTGCTGGCGGCGCGCAGCGAGCAGGCGCTGCGCCAGCTGGCGGACGAGATCAGGGGGAGCGGCGGCAGGGCGGTGGCCGTGGTGGCCGATGTGCGGAAGCAGGGCGATGTGCGCCGGATCGCGAAGGCGGCCCAGAAGGCCTTCGGCGGCTTCGACACCTGGGTGAACAACGCCGGTGTCGGTATGTTCGGCCGGGTCGAGGCGACGCCGGTGGAGGAGATGCGCAAGCTCTTCGAGACCAACTTCTGGGGCGTGGTCCACGGCTCGCTGGAGGCCGCGAAGCACCTGCGGCGTCGCGGCGGGGCGATCATCAACGTCGGCAGCGCGGTGGGCGAGCGCACCATGGTGCTCCAGGGGCTCTACTCGACTACGAAGCACGCGGTGCACGGCTTCACCGACGCCCTGCGCATGGAGCTCGAGGCCGACGACGCGCCCGTCTCGGTGACCCTGATCAAGCCCGCGGCGATCGACACGCCCTTCCCGCGCCACGCGAAGAACTTCCTGGAGCGGGAGCCGGCGCTGCCGCCGCCGCTGTATGCCCCTGAAACGGTGGCGCGGGCCATCCTCCACAGCGCCGAGCGGCCCACCCGCGACCTGTTCGTGGGCGGGGGCGCCAAGGCCGCCGCGGCGCTCGGCTACTACCTGCCGGGCTTCACCGATAGGCTCATGGCCAGCAGGACGGCCAGGGAGATCCAGAAGCGCGACCGCCCGCCGCGCCGGCAGGAGCAGGACGCCCTCGATCATCCTTCTGGGCAACTCATCGAGCGGGGCGACAATGAGGGCCATGTAGCTGAGACGAGCCTCTACACCCAGGCGAAGATGCGCCCCGCGCTCGTCCGCCTCGTGGCGATGGGCGTTGGGCTCGCCCTGGCCGCGTGGCTGCGGCGCGAACCACAGAACAGCGCTAGTGCTAGCACAGCGTAGTCGGTAGTCCGTACGGCTATGTGGTGCTATAGGGGGCGGCCACGATGGGCCGCCCTTACAGACTCATACTGAGGGGTTTCCGCGGTTCCATGGTCGGGCGGTCGTCGGTCGTCTGTCGTTGGTCGTCCCGACAAGCATATCGGTACTGAGGCCCTTCACGTCGCGGGCGGCGCTGTGTATAATCCGCGCGGCTACCGCCCCGGGCAGCGCTCGGCCGCCCGGCTGAAAGAGAGGCGCCCCGCATATGCTCAGCACCGCAGGCGATGTGCCAGCAAACCCGCTGGAGAAGCCAGGCTACAGGCTGGAGTTTCACGACGAGTTCGCTGGCGCGGAGCTCGACCAGAGCAAATGGCTCCCCGTGCATCTGCCGCAGTGGAGCTCCCGCGCCCTGTCGGCGCCCATCTATCAGCTGCGCGACGACACGCTCGTGCTGCAGATCACCGCGGATCAGCAGCCGTGGTGCCCCGAGTTCGACGGGCCGAATCGCTGCTCCTCTCTGCAGACCGGCGTTTTCTCAGGGCCTGTCGGCAGCCAGATCGGGCAGCACCGCTTCAGTGCCGCGTGCGTGGTCCGTGAGCAGCAGGAGCCCCGGCGCACCTACACGCCGCAGTATGGCTATTTCGAGATCCGGGCCCGCGCGGTTAAGGCCCCGCTGAACCACGTGGCCTTCTGGATGATCGGCTACGAGGATGCGCCGGAGCGCTCTGGCGAGATCGCGATCATGGAGATCATGGGGCAGAGCGTCACCGCTGAGCGCTCGCGGATCGGCTACGGCGTCCACC
>DAOUGF010000238.1:0-3117 GCA_034429295.1 Chloroflexaceae bacterium | reverse complement strand
GGCTTTGGGGGTTTCCAAAGGGGGCAAGGCCCTCTTTGGCGGGGAGTGCGAGGGGCGGAGCCCACTCGCATCTCCACGCACCGCGCAGGTGGTACGGGCTTGGGGCAGCGCCCCGTTGGCAGCGTGTCGCAGACACCGAGCAGGGGCGCGAGGCAAGCTACCTCCGCCCGCGACGGGCGGCCCAGAGCCCCGCAGCAAGGGCTCCACCCGCCGCGGCGAGGGGCCCCCAACGCCGGCGACGAACGTCGGCGAGAACGACCCTGGCCGTGTTGTAGCCGCTGGCACCGAACACGCCGCCGCCAGGGTGCGTGCTCGCCCCGGTGAGATAGAGGCCCTTGATCGGCGTGCGGTAGCCGGCCAGCTCGGGCAGGGGGCGGAAGAAAAACATCTGGTCGAAGCTCATCTCCACATGCATCACGTTGCCCCGCAGCAAGCCGATGCGCCGCTCCAAGTCGAGGGGTGTCTGGATGACGCGGTCGCGGATCTTGCCGCGCATGTTCGGCGCGTAGCGGTAGAGCACCTCGAGGATACTGTCGGCCACATCCTCGCGGATAGCGTCCCACGCACGGCCGCCGCTCAGCTCGTAGGGGAAGTACTGGGCCCAGAGGAAGATCGTGTGCTTGCCCGGCGGGGCCACGTCGGGGTCGATCGCCGAGAAGGTCATCGCGATCACCGCAGGATCGCGGGAAGGCTCGCCCCGCAGATAGTCCTCATAGGCCCGGCGCACATAGGCCATGCTAGGGTTGAGGAGCTGGAGGCCGTGATGGCTCTCGTGGGGGCGGCCGCCGCTGGGCGCGGCCAAGTAGTCGGGCAGGGCGTCGGCGGCGCAGCGCACCGTCATGCCGAAGCCGTTGCCGATACGGATATGCTGCAGGCGCCGGACGAGCGTGCTGCTGAGATGCTCCGGCCCCACGAGGGTGAGCATCGTGGTGAGCACATGGGCGTTGGAGATCACGATCGGCGCGCTGTAGCGCTGGCCGTCCTCGATCTCGACGCCGAGGACTCGGCTGCCCCGCACGAGGATGCGGCGCACCGGCGCGTCGAGGGCGATGGCGCCGCCAAGGCTCTTCAGGGCGCCGGCCAGCGCTTGGGTGAGCATGCCGCTGCCGCCGCGGGGGTGGGCAGCGCCGCTGTGGTGCAGCATCGCGTGCCAGCCGAAGAAGTCGCCGGCGCCGATCTCGTCGGGCGGCGGCCCGCTCTGAGCGGCGAGCCAGGTCATAGCCGCGCGCATCGCCTCGCTCTCGAATGTCTCGCCGATCAGCTGGGCGTAGCTGGCGAAGAGGCGGCGGGTGATCTCAAGGGGATTGCGCTCGGCGGCAGGGAGGCGGGGGACGGCGGCCGCGACGCTGCCGAAGAGGCGCGCCACCGAGGGCGGGTTGAGGAAGACATCAAAGATCGCCTCGTTCAGCGGCGTCCAGAAGGCCAGGAACTTCCGGTAGGCCTCGGCGTCGCGAGGGCTAACGGCAGCGATGCTCTGGATCGTCCGCTCGACATCGCGGTAGAAGTAGATAGCGCCGCTGGCGTCGGGGAGCGGATAGAAGGCGAAGGGGTCCATCTGGATGTACTCGAGGCCATGGCGCTCGAGCTGCAGGTCGCGCACGATCGGGGTGAGATGAAGCATGATATGGGCCGACGAGCCGACGTCGATCTTGTAGCCGGGGATCAGCTCCTCGGTACAGACGGCGCCGCCGACGATCGGGCGGCGCTCGGCGACCAGCACCCGCAACCCCGCCCGGGCCAGGTAGCCGGCGCAGACGAGCCCGTTATGCCCCCCACCGACGATGATGACGTCGTAGTCTGTGGTTCCAGCCATAGTGATGATTTCTGGGGCGGCCACGGTAGGCGGGCGGCCTCAGCGGGGCGCTGAGACGCCCAACGCCCAACGGAGCGCGTCGTAGGTCATGCTGTTGGAGGGCAGCGGGACGATGTGGGCGGCGAGCAGCGGCGCCAGCACGTGCGGGGCGAGGCCGGGAGCCACCAGGGCTATGGGCGCGCTCAGCACGAGCACCAGGTGAGCCATGCCAAGCTCAGTGGAGACGCCGCGACGCGCAGCCAGGAGCAGCGCCAGCGTGGCGCCCTCGACCACGGCAACGCCGAGGGCGGACGCCAGGCGGGCGCGAGGGCCGTGGCCGGCCAGGTTGGCGGCGGCTCCCCAAAGCGGCAGCGCGAGGAGCGGCGTCTGCAGCAGGGCGGCGTAGACGACGAGGGCGGGCGGCACTTGGAGCGCGCCGTCGGCGCCGACACGGGCGCCGAAGAGGATGGCGGTCGTGCGGGCGCCACTGGCGATGTCGTTGGCGAGATCGCGCAAGGCGCCGTGGAGCCCGTTGACCATCATGATCAGCAGGAGCTCGTAGGCGACGAGCAGCTTGGTGAGGCGGGGCTCGCGCCGCTCGCCAGCGAGGGCGAGACGCTCGGCGGCGGCGCCGTAGCGGAGCAGGGCCGCCCAGCCCACAGCCTGCACCAGATCGGTCAGGGGCGGCAGCGGACAGCGCTTGCCCCAGTGGTTGTAGGCCGCCATGAGGGCGAAGGCGAGGGCGAGGTGGGTGGGGGGGTTTGGATCGCGAAAAACGCGAAAGCTTCGCCGCGAAAAACGCGAAAGCGAAGGCGCGAAGACGCGAAAGGGAAGACGCGAAAGTGAGGGCACGAAGGCGCGAAAGGGAAGACGCGAAACCGAAGGTGTGAGGGGAGGAGCCACGAGCAGCTTATGGAGGCCGAAGGCCAGCGGCACGCAGGCGAGGGCCACAGCGAGGGCCGCACGGGGAGTGATAGCCCCGCGCACGAGCGGGTAGAAGGAGCGGCGGGGCTGCGTACGATCGATTTCCAAGTCGCAGACGTCGTTGTGGACGTAGGCGAAGGCGTGGAAGGCGGCGGCGACGGCGAGCAGCCCAACCACCCGGCGCGGCGGCAGCCGCGGGTTGACACTGCCTGCTCCAAGCAGGGGTAGCACCGCCGTGGCACCGAAGGCGGAGAGGCGGAAAAAATAGTAGGCGTCAACACCAAGGGGCTTTTGCAAGCTGCGCCTGGTGCGCTGGCCGAGATGCTGCAGGAGGCGCCCTAACGCTTGCATGTTGCCTTTTACATTCACTACGGCCGGGTCCACTCGATCAGGTTAAAGCC
>DAOUGF010000237.1:0-2301 GCA_034429295.1 Chloroflexaceae bacterium | reverse complement strand
ACCCTATCGCCCGGGTGCTCGCCAGCTGGAGGACGAGCAGTAGTGGTACGGAGCCGGCCCGTGCCCACACATTCACCCACAGTGGGGAGGCTTCAGGCACACTCGTCGCCCGGTCGATCAGGGTGAAGAACAGACCAAAGCCGAGCGCCGCCCCAAGGGCGCGTATGAAGGCCTGGCGCTGGACCGGCTCGCCGCCTCCGCTCTCCTGGCGCGAGACGAGGATGATGCCGGCCATGGCGGCGCAGATCCCGGCGAGGGTCACTGGCCCAAGACGTTCGCCTTGCGCCAGGCTCACGAGCACCGGCACCACCGCTCCGCAGGCAGAGACCGGCGCGACCACCGACATAGTCCCGATAGCCAGCGCCCGGTAGAACAAGAGCAGGGCGATGGCGCCGCAGAGCCCTGCGCCAACCCCCCAGAGCGCCCCGGCCGTCGCGACTGGCCCGATCAGGAGCAGTGCGACGAGGAGCGCGGCCCCGCTGATCATCTGGCTCCACAGTGTTACAGCCAGCGCAGGCAGGCGCCGCGATTGTAGGCCGCCCACGAAGTCGGCAGCGCCCCAGCACAGGCCCGAGCTCAACCCAAAGAGCAGCCCCCAGGTCATAGTGTCTCCATTTCAGGGCAGATGTACGAACGCATTCTGGCAAAGATCGCTATTTCTAGCTATTGACTCCAGGCCGCGCGCCTGAGATACTATGTGCGTTCCCCACTCAACCAAGCGAAGCCGTTTCCCTCCGCGATGTGCTGGGCTTCACGATGGTCAGCCGCGAACATCAGCGCTTCTTTGTGCTCTGAGCGGCCCATCGTCTGGTTTATGGCGGACTGCTGGTGTTGAAGGGATGCTGTGAGTACGGAGGAGCAACTGTGGTTGCGCGTAAGTGGTCGATGGTTGGAGCGCTGTCGCTGATCCTGATCGTAGCTCTTGCAAGCTGGGCGGCTCCGGCGGCCGCCGGGAGTTCACATCAGGACGCGCCTTTCGAGGTGGTTGCCAGCGGCCTGAACAATCCGCGAGGGTTGGCCTTCACCTCCTCAGGGGATGATCTGCTGGTGGCCGAGGCGGGGATGGGCGGCGACGGCCCGTGCTTCGATGGGCCTGAGGGCCGGGCCTGCCTGGGCAACAGCGGCGCTATCGCCAGGGTCGATCTGAGCAGCGGCAGCGTCGAGCGGGTGGTCACCGGGCTGTCCTCGCTGGGGCTTGTCGAGCCGCCCGGCTTTAATGCCACTGGCCCCCACGATGTCGCTCCAATCGGCGACAACCAGTTCTATGTGGTGATGGGCCTCGGCGGCACCCCGACCGTGCGAGCGAACCTCGGCGAAGGCGCGGCGCTGTTCGGCCATCTGCTCCGCGTCCGCCAAGGCGGGGCGCCCGAGAGTATAGCCGATCTAGCCGCCTTCGAGGTGGCGAACGATGTTGACGGCGCAGGCCCCGACAGCAACCCCTACTCGCTGGCCGTCCGCTCAGATCGCCTGTTTGTGGTTGACGCCGGCGCCAACACCCTCGACGCCGTCGATTTCGACGGTAGGGTCCAGGTGTCGGTGATGCTGCCCAGCCGCATGGTGCCCGCCCCGCCCTTTATCCAGCCGGCGCCTCCCGGCGGCCAGATCCCGATGCAGGCTGTGCCGAACAGCGCGGCCGTCGGCCCGGACGGGGCGATCTACGTCGGCCAACTCACCGGTTTCCCCTTCCCCGTCGGTGGGGCGAACGTCTACCGGATCGGCGCCAACGGCGAGGCGGAGATCTACGCGAGTGGCTTCACCAATATCATCGACATCGCCTTCGATCGGCAGGGGAACCTCTACGTCCTGGAGATCGCGAAGGATAGCCTCCTCGCCGCGACGAGCGGGCCGCCCGTCGGGCGCCTGGTGCGGGTGGCCAAGGGCAGCAACACGCAGACGGTGCTCCTCTCGGAGGGGCTGATCGCCCCAGCCGGCCTCCTGGTTGACGACGACGCGATCTACGTCTCGAACTTCGGCGTCTTCCCCGGCGATGGCCAGATCGTGCGGATCAGGCGCTAAGGGCTGAGTGTCGTTATCTCTATGCCCGCGGGGCGTTTGAGGCTCCCGCACCCCCGGCCCAGGAGGGCCCGCGCAGGCCCTCCTGGACCTCCCGCGCCAGGGGATGCTGTCCCCTGGACCCCCTAAACCCGACGGCCGCCAGCGTCGACACGCTATCGCTGCATGCCCCTTGGCGCCGAGAGCGGGAGCTGCACTACTCACTCGACATCAGCGCCGGACCTTCTGCGGCGAAGCTGTCGAATGCCGCAGCCATCCTCGCAGAGTGCAGCAGGCCCATCAGCACGC
>DAOUGF010000236.1:0-8978 GCA_034429295.1 Chloroflexaceae bacterium | reverse complement strand
CCCGATACTGGGCGCCCGCCACGAAGCGCTGGTTCCCTTCCCGCAGGCGCTGGAGCGCCGCTAGCGCTGAGATCATGCTGTGGCCCTCCTGACTCGTCACACTTCGGCCGCCCCACCTAATCAAAAGATCCGTGCTTGCCCTTCGCCGGCCTCGCAGAGCACGCAGTAGGCGTGGTAGCGATACTCGCGCCGCCTGGCTGGCGGGGTGAGGGCCGGCACGGCGCCACTAGCCGCAGCTCCTTCAGCGACTCGGTGTACTGCTCGTCGTACGCCGACTGGAGCTGGAGCGGGACGGCGATCGTCTCGGGCATCGGGAGGCTCCGCACAGGTCGGTGGGGGGAGAGCGGCGGCGCAGAGGGCGCTATGCCGCCCCGATTAGACCACGGCTCTCCGCGGGCTGTCAAGCGCGCCGCCGAGCCGGGCGAGGGCAGGGGGGCGTTTGGATCGCGAATGACGCGTTACGAAGTGGCGCGCAGCGCTTAACGGGATGAAGAACGCGAAACGAAGGCGCGAAGTTACGAAAGGGAAGACGCGAAACGAAGGAGCGAAGGCGCGTTACGAAGTGGCGCGAAGCGCTTTAGGGAAGACGCGAAACTGCCCGGCAGCGGGCGCGCAACGGGGAACGCATCGCCCGCTCTCGGCGCCGAGGGGCATGCAGCGATGACGTGTCGGCGCTGGCGGCCACCGGCTTTGGGGGTTTCCAAAGGGGGCGTGGGGGCAAGCGCCCCCACAGAAACGCCCACCGCGCAGGTGGTTAGGGGCATGGGGCGCCAGCGCCCCATAGACTCCGCTCATGCCCCGCGAGCCGTGCTCGCCCTGTACTGAAGCAGAGGTATAGTTAGTGTTAAGACAGCAGTGCACCCCACTAATGTCCGCCTTCAGGCGCTGCCACCGCTGGCGTGGCAACGCGCGCCTGCGCCAAAGGAAGCTCGATGCAGCTCACGCAACGACAGATCACCATCGGCGTCTTTGGTCTTGTAACCTTCAGCGCCCTCTCTCTAACCGTTTACTACGCCCTGCGCAACGATACGATCGCCCTGATCGCCTCCGCCATCGGCGCGGTGCTTGCCGCGGCGCTCTGGTTCGCCTATCAAAGGGGATGGGAGTACGCGCGCCATAGCGTTGTGCTGATCGCCACGATCCTCATCCCCTTCGCCCTGAACGGCTCCTCGCTGACCAACTACGTTCACCCGATCATCTTCTTCCCGGCCGTGCTCGCCGTCGCGCTCACCACGCCGCGCTGGATCATCGGCAGCGCGCTTGTCGCGTATCTGCTCACGCTGGTGCGGGCCGAGTGGGCCGGGCGCTACGCCGACTCCGAGCTGATCATCTCCTATGTCATTATCGTTAGCGGGTTGGTCGCTAGCCGGCTCGCCACCGACAGCGCCCAATACCTGGCTGACGCTAACGCCCGCGCCGAGGCCGAGCGGCTCCGTGCCGAGGCCGCCCTCGCCGATGCGGCGCGGAAGACGGCGGCGCTCGAGCAGGCGCTTAGCACAGTCGCCGAGCGCGAGGCCGCCCTCGCCGGCACGGTCGCCGAGCTGCAGGCCAGCGAGGCCACGGTGCGGGAGCTGAGCGCGCCGGTCCTCCCGATCCTACCCGGCGTGCTGGTCGCCCCGCTAGTCGGCACGCTTGACGACCGGCGTGCGGCGCAGTTCGCCCGCAACCTGCTCGACGCCATCGAGCGACAGCGCGCGAAGCGGGTTATCTTCGATATCACCGGCGTGCCCGTAGTCGATACCCACGTCGCCCGGACCTTGCTGCAGGCCGCGGCCGCCGCAAAGCTGCTCGGCGCGCAGGTCGCCCTCGTCGGCATACGGCCGGAGGTCGCCCAAACCCTGGTGGCCCTCGATGTGAGCTTCGAGAGCATGAGCACCTACGCCAATCTGCAGGAGGCGGTGCACGTTTTTGGCGAGATGGGCCGGCCGGCGCAGGTGCTATAGCGCCGCCGGCCCTCTCATGGCCCGATCCTTCGCCCGCGCCGCGCTACCCCTTCGGGGCGGCCGCAGGCCGGTAGGAGGCGCGGTAGCCGAGGAGCCGGCCGAGTGGGGCGAGGAGGCCCCAGAGCACGCGCTGGACAGGATATGGCGGGCTGCTGAGGCGAAACTCAGGTCTGTGGGCCTGCAAGATCACCGCGAGCTGGAGCAGGTTGGGTACGCCGTTCGCGTTCGTCTTGCCGTCCTGGGCGAGGCCCCAGAGGGTCTCGAAGAACGCCTCGGTGTTGAGCGCCGGCCGGATCTCCCAACGCATGCGCCCGGGCTCGGCGCCGCTGCTGTGCATCTGGTGGGAGACGCCCGGCGGAACGGTGAAGCTCTCGCCCGGCAGATAGGTCCTCGTCACACCTCCGATTCTGGTCTGGATCGCGCCCTGGAGCACTTCGAAGCGTTCCTCCTGGGAAGGATGATAGTGGGCGGGCGGCGGCGTGGCGTTAGGGCGGTAGAGAACCTCCACCTCCAGGAGCTCGCCGCCGGTCTCGGCTGTGGTGCGACGAAACACGATCTGCTCGCCGCTGCGGTTAGTCAGCGTATCGCCTGCGCGGGCCATCGGGCGCCTCCAGATGCTATGACGCGGGTGAACGTCGTCGGGCTCACTCGAACGCGATCCTACCCCGCAGTTGCTCCGCGGTGAAGGGGCCGGGCTCGGCGATCAGGGCGCGGGCCGCGTCGGTCTTGTCCCAAACGTTCCAGAGCAGTACGCCGCGCACCCTGCCGTCCCGCAGGTAATAGACCACGCCCTGCTTGTTCGGCTCCTTCCAATCCTCAACCAGGTCGAGCCGCGCGTCGAGGTCGCCCACCGCCTCATAGCCAAGGTCGAAGAGGTCGGAGTAGAAGAACGGCAAGTGCGTGTATGGCTCGACCGCCTCGCCGGCGGCGGCGCGGGCCATGTTGCGGCCGGCGTGCTTGCCCATCGTCAGGGCGTTGTCCTCGTGCTCAACGCGCGTCCGGCCGCCGAGGGCGGCGTTGGGGAAGGCAGCGACGTCGCCCGCGGCGAAGATCGCCGGGTCGGAGGTGCGCAGCTGCTCGTCCACCAGCACGCCGTTATCGACGGAAAGCCCCGCCGCCTGGGCCAGCTGCACGTTCGGCACGATCCCCAAGCCCGCGACCACTTGATCGGCGACGATCGTTGCGCCGCCTTTCGTGCTGAGCTGCAGGGCGCCGTCGCGCTCCTCGAGCCCCGTCAGCTCATCGTTCGTGATCACCGTGATGCCCTGTTCGCGGTAGTAGTCGTTGAGGTAGGCGGCGAGGCCGGGCGGGTAGAGCCGGGCGCCGATGGCATCCTCGGGGAACAGCATCGTCACCTGGCGGCCGTTCATCGCGAGCGCCGCCGCGATCTCCCAACCAATGAAGCCGCCGCCAATCACGGCCACGCGCGAGCCGCCGTCGTCGTGCAGCCGGCGGTAATCGGCCAGAGTGCGGAAGTAGATCACCTGGTCGCCGCCGAAGGGCAGACGTCGCGGTGTGCCGCCGGTGGCCAACAGCAGCTGCTCGTAGCCGTAGCGATCGCCCGCGTTGTCAACCACCTGGCGCTGGTCGCGATCGATCGTCGTCACGTTGCGACCGAGGTGCAGCGTGGCGCCCTTCTCGGCGGTGCCGCGCCAGACCTTCTCGAGCGGCGTGCCCTTCCAGAGCCCCTTCGAGAGCAACGGCCGCGTGTAAGGGTGGTCGGTCTCGGCGCTGATCACCCCGATCGAGCCGTGTGGGTCGAGCTCACGAATCCCCGCGACGGCAGCGTCCGCCGTCATGCCGCCGCCGACGATCAGGTACTTGTAGTCTGCCATGGGGAAGGACTCCTTTCTGCCTGAGTAGTGTGGTGGTGGCTTTCGGGGAGGGCGGCTCTCTGGCCGCCCGTACAGCTCCGCGGGGAGGAATCCCGCCTCAGCTTAATAAAAGGCCGCCGAGGTGCTCCAGCATCGCCCGCAGCGTCGCCTGGTGGCCGGACCGATAGGACTCCTCAAGGGCCGCCGGGTCATAACCGGCCGGGACAGCCTCGGCGAACGGGAACTCTACCAGTTCCTCCAGGTCGGCGTCGGCCGGGGGCTGCGCCGGCACTCCACGGGCCAGGGCCTTGCGGCAGCGCCCTTCGACAAGATCAAAATAGGCGCTGTTCTGGCGCAACAGGTCGGGCCCGGCGCCTACTGGCGCGTGGCAGTAGAGGGCCGTCTGAGGCTCCAGAGCGACCAGGCGCGCCAGGGAGGCCCGTAGATCCGGCATGGTCGCCGCCGACTCTACGAAGGGGAAAGGGAGCTCGGCGGCGTCGCCGGCGAGCAGGGCGCGGAGCTCAGGGATGAAGATCGAGATGTGGTCGGCGCGATGGCCAGGGGTGGCGAACAGCTCCAGGGTCAGATCGCCGCCGTCGATCGTCAGGCGCTCCTCGAAGAGCAAGGTGGACGGGGTGAGCCGCACATCGTCGAAGCGGCCCGGCTCCCGCGCCTGCATCGCGGCCAACTCCTCTGCGGCCTCGGGCGAGCGCAGGCGCTCGGCGCAGCGCCGGCTCGCGATGATCGGTGCCGGCGCGGGCGCCTGGGGCCCGACGAACATGTGGTTGCCCCAGGCGTGATCCCAGTCGGCGTGGGTGTTGATGGCCAGCAGCTGCCGGCCGGCCCGCCACGGCTCGGCGATCGCCAGCAGCGCCCCAGCTGTGGCGCTGTTGATCAAGGTATCCACGAAGACCAGGTAGCGCGCGGTGACGACGATGAAGCTGTTCACCAGAGGTCCGCAGCTGCAGACCAGGATGCGCTCGTCCCATCCCCCGTTGGGAACGAGCTCGACCCGGTCCCGTTCAGGGGTTGCCATAGTTGCTCCTTTACCCGATCGGGTCCAGCGTCTTGCTAAAGAGGTTCGTCCCGGCGAGATCGCGGAGGGTGACCGTGAGCTGGCGGGTGCGCCCGTCGATGGTGACGTGGCCGAAGAACTGCATGCCGGCGGATGGCGGCAGGTTCACCTGGCCGGCCGGCGGCACCCGCTGGTAGACAACCTGGGGCCCGAAGGTGGGATCGAGAGGGTTGGGGCCGAAGGTGCCCGCGTTGAGCGGGCCTGAGACAAACTCCCAGAACGGGTCGAAGTCGCTGAAGCGGGCCTTGTTCGGGTCGTAGTAGTGAGCTGCAGTGTAGTGCACATCAGCGGTGATCCACAGCGTATTGCGGATCTCGTTGTACTTGATGAAGCGCAGCAGATCCACCAGTTCCAGCTCGCGGCCGCGGGGCGGGCCGTCAGCGTTTGAGATGCCCTCTGAGCCAGTTTGGGTGACGAAGTTGTCGTAGACGATCAGCCCGAGCGGCATATCGGCGGCGATCACCTTCCAGGTGGCATTGGAGGCGAGCAGCGCCAGCTTGAGGCGGCGGATCTGATCGCGGCCGAGGAAGTCGGTTGCGGGCGTGCGCTCGGTCTGGTCGTTCGGGCCGTTCGGGGCGCGGTAGCTGCGCATGTCGAGGAAGAAGATGTCGAGCAGCGGCCCGTAGCTGATCACCCGATCGATCCGCTCCCCCCGCACCGGCAGATACTCCATGAAAGCCTGGCGGGCCCTGGCGGCCAGCAGCGAGACATCCTTGACCGTGTAGCGCGGGTCGCTGAGGATCTGGCCGGGCCACCAGTTGTTCACCACCTCGTGGTCGTCCCACTGGGCCATCATCGGCACGGTGGCGTTGAAGTGGCGCACGTGGCCGTCGAGCATGTTGTAGGCGAAGTTGCCGCGGAACTCATCCAGCGTCTCGGCTACCTTGGCCTTCGCGTCGGTGACAAGATTGCGCCAGATGCTGCCGTCGGGCAGGCGCACCTCGGGTTGCAAGGGGTTGTCGGCATAGATCGTGTCGCCGGAGTGAATGAAGAAGTGGGGCTCGTACCAGGCCATGGTATTGTAGATCTTCATGCCGCCCCAATCGGGATTGATCCCGTAGCCCTGGCCCACGGTGTCGGCCGACCAGACGAAACCGATGCCCTCGCCGGGGGCGGGCGGGGTGCGGAACGAGCCGACGATCGGCTCGCTGACGGCCCGCACGTCGCCGGGGCTCTGGAAGCGCACCCGGTAGAAGATCCGTTGGCCGGCCGGTAAGCCCGTGAGGTTGAGCTTGGCAGTGAAGTCGCTGGCCTCGGTGGCGAGCGGGCCCTCGACCAGGCGGGCATCGGCGAAGCTCTCGACGGTGGCGACCTCAACCAGCATGCGGGCCGTCCGGTCGGCCCGGCTCCAGATCACCGCCTGATCGCCCGCGATGTCGCCGCTCGCCACGCCGTGGGTGATGGTTGGGCGAGCGTCGGAAGGGCCTTGGGCGGGGGCGAGGGCCCTGGCGTGGCGGGGCAGCGCGGCGCCCGCGGCGAGGGCGACGGTCGTTCCGGTCAGGCTGCGCAGGAAGGCGCGGCGGCTGAGCGACGTGCGGTTTGGCTGCATCCAGCTGCTCCTCTCACTCCAGAGCTCGCGGTGCCTCGTCATCTACCAGGTTGGTTGTAAGCGGGCCGGGATAGCCACATCTTACCACGGGCCCCGGCAACAATTGAGCATCTCATTCACCCATCGACCCTTCCGCATCGCCCCGCGTTGCGGTATGAACTTTCTGATTGCGTGTTTGGCGGAGCAACGCCCCAGGCTTCAAGTTGGGGGGCTGGGGCGGCAGGATGCAACGCGCAATACGAGCTACGCCGGCGACAGACGTTGGCCATGCTGATTAGCCGGAGGTCTCCTGTGAAACAGATCGACCGTTTTCTGCTCGCGATCATCGTCGGTGTTGTGGCCCTCGTGGTTATCGCTCTCACGCTGGCGCTCACCCGCCCCGCCCAAGGGTATCTGGACGAGACGACGCCCGGCGCCGTGGCCCACAACTACGTGCTGGCGGTCAAGCAGGGCGATGACGAGCGGGCCTACGGCTATCTCTCGCCCGAGCTCAGGGGCTACCCGCCGAGCCTTGAGGAGTTCGCCGATGATCTGGACAGCTACAGCTGGAGCTTTAACCGCGACTCGGCGACAATCAGCGTCGCGGAGGAGCGGATCACCGATGGGCGGGCGGTCGTCACGATCAACGAGACCCGCTTCTACGACGGCG
Organism: Chloroflexaceae bacterium; assembly: GCA_034429295.1. Taxonomy (GTDB): domain Bacteria; phylum Chloroflexota; class Chloroflexia; order Chloroflexales; family Chloroflexaceae; genus OHK40. Next base: position 1,948 of record DAOUGF010000236.1, on the reverse strand, counting down.
GGCTCTTCAGCAGCGGCCAGTACACGAACTCATTCGACGTGACGCTGCGACGCCAGGGCGAGGCCTGGAAGATCGTGGAGGCCGAGTCGTACTGGGCCCGCTGTTGGAACAATGAAGACGGCTGCGAGTAGCGAACGCCGGGGTGAGCGAATCTGGAGGCCTGGTAGCAGCGGGCCTCCCAGCAAGCGAGAGAGCCATGAGTAGCGTACGACGCTGGTACATCTTTCTGGTGGCGACGATCAGCCTGCATGCGGTGGCGTGGGCGGTGATCGAGCTCCTGCGCAACCTGCTGGGCGTTTGGGGCGAGCGCTCCAACGAGGCGATCGCCTTCCAGGTCGCCGTGATCGTGATCGGCCTGCCGGTCTTCCTGATCCACTGGCTCTGGGCGCAGCGGCTGGCCGCCGACGACCGAGAGGAGCGGGGCGCGGTGCTGCGCCGCCTCTATCTCTATGGGAACATGGCGGCCCTGCTGGCGCCGGCGATTGGTAGCGCCTTCAATCTGGCTCGCGGGCTGCTCGGGCTGATCCTCGACCCGGGCGGCGGCTGGTACGGTGGCTTCCGGTTCGGCGCCGAGCCCACGGTGCTCCAGGGGCTGCTCGGCGAACTTACGCCGCTGCTGGTGCTGGGGTTGCTCTGGCTTTACCACCGGCAGGTGGCAGTGGCGGACGCCGCGGCGGTGCCGCTAAGTGGCAACAGCGCCCTGATCCGCCGGCTCTACCTGTTGGGCTTCAGTACGGGTGGCCTGCTGATGGTGGGGGAGTGGGCGCCGGCTGCGCTGCGCTGGCTCCTCTACCAGTTCGGCGGGGACGCGGCGATGGCCGGCCGGCTCGCCCTGATCAACCCGCTGGCTGGGCTGCTGGTGGGCCTGCCCCTCTGGGTGCTGGCCTGGCGCCTGGCCCAGCGGCTCTTCTACAGCCCCTCGATCGGCGAGCGCGAGTCGGCCCTGCGCAAGTTCTATCTCCACACGGTGGTCTTCTTCAGTGCCCTCGCGGCGGTAAGCGGGGCCACGCTGATGCTGGCCGGGCTGCTGCGGCAGGCCCTCGGCCTCGAGGTCGAGGGCGACATCCGCGGCCCGCTGCCGGTGGTGCTGGTGGCTGCAGTGATCTGGGCCTACCACAGCCTGACGCTGCGGGCTGACGCGGCCCTGATCGCCGAGGCGCCGCGGCAGGCCGGGGTGCGCCGGCTTTCCTGGTATCTGGTGGCGAGCATCGGGCTGGCCGCCACGCTGATCGGCCTCGCCTTCATCGTCAGCGTGCTGATCCGCGCCCTTGGCGCGCCGAGTTTTGGCGATGACCTCCGCGAGCAGTTGGCCTGGTCGCTGGCCGCCCTGATCGCAGGCCTGCCGGTGTGGGCGCTGATCTGGCGGCGGGCCCAAGGCATGGCCGAGCGCGACGACCCGGCGGGCGAGGCCGAGCGCGGCTCGCCGGTGCGCCGGATCTACCTCTATGGCTTCATCTTCGCCGCCACCCTCACCATCCTGAGCGGCCTGGTCTATATCGTCTTCCGGCTGCTGCGCCTGGCGCTCGGCGAGCCCGTCGAGGGGAGCCTCATCGCCGACCTCGCGCAGGCGATCGCCTTCAGCGCGATCGCGGCCGCTGTGCTGCTCTACCACGGGGCCATCCTGCGGGCCGAGGCGCGCCGCCGCCAGGCAGCCGAGGCGACGCGGGCCGCCGAGCTGCGGGTGGCTGTGCTGGATCTTGGCGACGGTGCCTTGGGCCGAGCCGTGGTCGAGCGGCTGCGCCACGAGCTGCCGGGCCTGGTCATCAGCCCGATCGGTCTGACGCCGGCCGCTGCCGCGCAGATGGGCGCCGAGGCCGACCCGCGCGGGCCCGCGGCCCAGCTCGCGGACGCGGGGCTGATCGTGGGTCCGTGGCAGGTCGCCGTGCCGCAGGCCGCCGGGGCGGAAGTGGCCCAGGCAGTGGCGTCTAGCCCGGCCCGCAAGCTGCTG
>DAOUGF010000235.1:0-2972 GCA_034429295.1 Chloroflexaceae bacterium | reverse complement strand
CCTGACCGCATCGTGATCGTCGCCGAGCGGGCCGACGGCTGTGGGATCGTGGCCGTGGCCGAGCTGGCGCGCGACGTGGCCGAGCCTGCGGTGGCCGAGAGCGCCGTGGTGGTGGCGGACGCCTACCAAGGCGAGGGGATCGGCCGAGCGGTGCTGGAGCGCCTGGCTGCCGCGGCCTCGGGCGCGGCCATTAGCCGGCTGCGGGCGATCACCCTGGCCCACAACCTGCCGGTGCGCCGCCTGATCGCCTCCTCTGGCCGGCCGTACACCGCTCGCTTCGCCGGGGCCGAGGTGTTCTACGAGGTGGCGCTGTAGTGCAGCGCAGCTATTCACCACAGCGGGTGTGATGCCCGTGTCTCTGTGGGCGGTCGCTGGCGCTACCCCGCGTCGCGGCCGCCAGTTGCGTTGGAGCCGCCCGGGTCGAAGCCCATGCGGATCCAGCCCCGCTTGATCGCGAAGATCACGGCCATGGTGCGGTCGTTCACCTGGAGCTTGGAGAGGATCGAGGTGATATGGTTCTTCACCGTCTGGCCGCTGATCGAGAGCTCGTTGGCGATCTCTTTATTGGAGAGCCCGCGGGCGATACAGTCGAGGATCTCGATCTCGCGGCTGGTGAGGGGCGCGAAGAGCGCGGTGGTCTGCTCGTCCTCGGTGGCTGCGAGCTCGCGGAACTGGTGTAGCACGCGGGTGGCGACGTTAGGCTTGGCGAGCACGGCGTCGTTGATCAGATACTTGCCCTTGGCAACCTCGCGGATGAAGTGGAGCAGCTCCTCGGGGTGCACATCCTTAGAGGAGTAGGCGGCGGCGCCGACCTTGATCGCCTGGAAGAGCTGGTCGTCGTCCTCGTAGACGCTCAGCACAATAATGCCCATGCGCGGGTCGCGGCGCTTGATCACCCTGGCCACCTCGAGGCCGTTGAGGCCGGGCAGGTTAATATCAACGAGCACAACATCGGGGTTGAGGCGCTCGGTGAGCTTGAGCGCCTCCTGGCCGTTCTCCGCCTCGCCAATCACCTCGATGTCGTCGGCATCCTCAAGGCTCCAGCGGATGCCCTGACGGAAGAGCGGGTGGTCATCGATAATAAGCACACGGATCGGGTTCGACATAACGATCTCTATCGTGATGGCGGCTGGTGGAGCTCCAGGCGACCGGTAGGCGGCTAGCGAGAGTGTCAGGGGTGCGCCGGATATCGTCGGTAAGCGGGCTAGGTGGGCAGGGGAAGGCCGACGGCGACCTCAGTGCCGTACCCTGGGCGTGAGGTGACAACGTAGCTTGCGCCGATCAGCTCGGCCCGCTCGCGCATACTTGTGAGGCCCCAACTGCTCTGGCCGGCGCGGCGCGCCACCTCGCGCGGGTCGAAGCCTGGGCCCTCATCACGGACGGTGAGCAGCAGGCGCCCCTGGCGGACGGCGAGCGTTACGTGGACGGGGGCCCCTGGGGCGTGCTTCCGGGCGTTCTGCAGCGACTCCTGGACGATGCGGTAGAGGACGATCTCCGTCTCGGCTGGGAGGCGGGGCAGGGCGGCGGCCTCGAAGGTCACGGCGGCGTTGACACTGTCGCGGTAGCGGCGCACATACTCCTGGATCGCGCCCACCAGGCCCTGCTCGTCCAGCTTCCCCGGCCGTAGGTCGGCGATGAAGCCCCGCACTTCCCGCAGGCCCTCGCGGACATTCTCACCAAGCTGCCGGTGCAGCTCGGCCAGCCGCTCCGTGCGCCCTTCGCTCAGCAGGGTGGCGCAGCGCTCGAGGCCCATAAGGGCATTGGCGAGCACCTGAGCGGGGCCATCGTGGACCTCGCGGGCCAGGCGGATGCGCTCCTCCTCGCGGCCCATGATCACCTGCGCGCGTAGGGCCTGGACCCACGGATCGGCAGGTTCGCCCTCGGCAGTGCCGCGGAGCGTAGCGCTGCTCATATCGATCTGGCGCACCAGCTGATCGAGCTGCCGCAGGGCGCGGCGCAGGGCGGTGTGCTCGGCTGTGAGGGCCTCATGGCTTGCGCGGGCGGACCGCTCCTGCTCGGCGAGGGCGGCTGCGGACCCCCCTAGCGGCCTCGTCCCATCTTGCGACCCGGCAGCGAAGCGGAGCTGCACGGCCAGCTCGTCGAGGCGCCGCTCCGACAGGCGTACCTCGTTCTCGAGCTCAGCGAGCCGCCGCTGCGCCGAGCGGTGCAACTCCCGCAGACGGGCGTTCTGCTCGGCGATGATCGCCTCGGCCGACTCGAGGAGCGTAGAGGGCTCGGAGCTCACAGATCCCTCGAAGTAGCTGCTGATAGCCATGTGTCTTCAGTATAACATACGGGGATGACATAAGGCTAGATGCCGATTGCGGACGGGTGTGACGTGACGCTCTGCACGAGCGGCAGGAGCCGCCACGGCGGCGAAAGCTTCCTGGAAGCGTGGATGTGCATCCAGCTGAGCCACGATGCCTTCTGGCGGAGCTTCCCGGAAGCTATGTGTCTGGCTTGTTTGCATCATATTTGTGGCGCCCTTTGCGGTTGTCTCGCTGCCTGCCATGCAGGCGAAGGGTGCTGAAGTGCTCTTATTAGAATAGAACGCCATGCACCCCCGCTCCTGTTCGGGGCGAGGGTGAGACGTTTTCTGCGACAGGCGCGATTATTAGCCCAGCATCTCCGTGGCCCGCTCGACAAGCGCGGGCGTGAGGTGCCACTCCTTGACGGTCAGGCTGCGGTAGCGCCGTCCGGCGATCTTGAGCAACGAAGCGGCCTCATAGAAGGCGAGCGCGCCGGCATCGGGGCTGGGCCGGGTGGCGCTGTAGCCCTCGAGGAGGAGCTGGGCCGCCTGGTCGATCATAGCCGCTCGCTCGGGCTGGCGGATCGCCTTCCAGCGGAGATAGGCGAGAAAGTTGCCGATGTCGCGGGCCGGGTGGGCCCAGCAGAAGCCGTCGAGGTCGATCATCACCAGCTGGTCGCCCTGGATCATGAACTGATCGGTGCGGAAGGCGCCGTGGCTCGCC
>DAOUGF010000234.1:0-10250 GCA_034429295.1 Chloroflexaceae bacterium | reverse complement strand
CTGGATGCTCGACACGGCGACCCCGGCGCGAGTCGGCGCTATCGCCGAGGAGCACGGGGCAGCCCTGCTCGCCGGCCCGCTGATCATCACCGACCACCACGTGACGAATGAGGGCGGCGGCCTGGTGAATCTGATCGACCCCACCGCCGCCTCCAACGCTGATCTGCTGTTCCGGCTGCTGGTCGCGATGGGGTTGCCGGTGAGCCCGGCGGCCGCCACCTGCCTCTACCTCGGCCTGATCACCGACACGCAGAGCTTTCAGCTGAGCAGCACCACGCCGCAGACGCTACGGACGGCCGGCGACATCCTGGCCGCAGGGGCGGATCTGCGGGCGGTGATCCAGGCCGTCTACTTCTCGATCCCGGAGAGCACGCTGCGACTCAGCTCGCTCAGCCTCGCGGCGCTGCAGCGGGAGGACGGCCTGCTCTGGACAAGCATCACCCAGGCGGCGCAGCAGGCCACCGGCGCGGGCGACGAGGCCGGCGACGATACACTTATGCGGATGCAGCGGGTGGCGGGGATGCAGATCTGCGCGCTCTTCAAGGAGCGGCGGGACGGCACGGTCAAGATCAGCCTGCGCTCGGTTCCGGGGATCAACGTTGCCGCGATCGCCCAGCGCTACGGCGGCGGGGGCCACACTCAGGCCGCCGGCGCCACCCTGCTGATGGGCTTGGAGGCCGCCCAAGCCGAGGTACTGCCGCTGCTGCGGGAGGCCCTTGGTGGGACGCGCTAGCGCCTCTATGCACGGTTTTCTGAACATCAACAAACCGGCGGGCCTCACCTCCCACGATGTGGTGGCACGGGTGCGGCGGCTCGCCGGCAAAGGCGTGAAGGTGGGCCACGCCGGCACCCTCGACCCTGCGGCCACGGGCGTGCTGCCGGTGGCTCTCGGGCACGGGACCCGCCTGATCGAGTATCTGGCCGACGCCCACAAGGGCTACCGCGGCCTGGTGCGCCTGGGCGTCACGACGGCCACGGACGACGCCGAGGGCGAGGTGATCGCAACCGCGCCGGTGCCGCCGCTCAGCGACGAGCAGATCGAGGCGGCCATCGCCCCGCTGCGGGGCACGATCATGCAGGTGCCACCGCGCTACTCGGCGCTGCACCACGAGGGCCGGCGGCTCTACGAGTTGGCCCGCGCCGGGCAGGAGGTGGAGCTCGCGCCGCGGCCCGTCACCATCCACAGCCTTACCTGGGCCTGGGCCGGCCCCGACACGCTGCGCATCGAGGTGGAGTGCGGCAAGGGCACCTACATCCGCAGCCTGGCTCGCGACATCGGCGCCGCGCTCGGCTGCGGCGCACATCTCGCCACTCTCGAACGCACCTTCGTCGGCCCATTCCGCCTCAGCGAGGCCGTGGCGCTCGACGATCTGCTCGCGCAGCCGGAGCGGCTGCCGAGCCTGCTGCTGCCGCCCGAGACGGCTGTGATCGGCTGGCGGGCGCTCACTCTCAGCGACGCCGACGCCCGCCGGGTGCGCAACGGCCTGCCGGTGCGGCTTGCGAACGGAGACGCCGGCGGGTCGCAAGACGAGGCGGAGCCGCTGCGGGCCCGCGCTCACGGCCCCGATGGGGCGCTGCTCGCCCTGATGCGCCGCGATGGCGAGCTTTGGCGCCCCGAGAAAGTGTTCAGCTGAGCGATGAAGACCGAGCGCCTCTACTACGCCGACTCCTACCTGACTGAGTTCGACGCCACCGTCGTCGCCCACGGCGCGGTCGTCGGCCGGCCGGCCGTGGCTCTCGACCGCAGCGCCTTCTACCCGGAGGGGGGCGGGCAGCCCAGCGACCGGGGCACGTTGAACGGCTGCGCGGTAGTTGATGTGCAGGCAGAGGGCGAGACGGTCTGGCATGTGCTGGCGCGAGCGGAGGATCTGGCGGCGCTGCCGGTGGGAGCGACGGCGCGGGGAACGATCGACTGGGCGCGGCGCCTCGACCATATGCAGCAACACTGCGGCCAGCATCTGCTCACGGCTGCGTTCATCGCCACGGGCGGCCCGGCGACAACCTCGTTCCACTTGGGCGACGAGAGCGTGACGATCGACCTGGACGCGGCGGAGTTGGCGGCCGAGCAGATCCGTGCCGCCGAGGAGTTGGCGAACCAGGTGATCTGGGAGGACCGACCGGTGCTGGCGCGCTTTCTGAGCGCCGATGAGCTGGCGCGGGTCAAGCTGCGCAAGCCTCCGACGGTGAGCGGGCCGGTGCGGGTGGTGAGCATCGCCGAGTTCGACCACTCGGCCTGCGGCGGCACCCACCCGCGGAGCACGGGCGGAGTGGGGCTGATCGCGGTGCTGCGCATCTCGCGGCAGCGGGGCGGCACGCGGGTGGAGTTCGCCTGCGGGGGCCGGGCGCTGCGGGAACTACGACGGCTGAATGCGGCGGCCAGCAGGGCGGCCGAGGCGCTGAGCGTGGGCCTCGATGAGCTACCGGCGGCGACGGAGCGGGCGGTGGCAGCGCAGAAGGCGATGGCGAAGGAACTGGCTCGGGCCCACGCCGAGCTCGACGCCGCCGAGGCGCTGCGGCTCTACGGGGCGGGCGAGCAGGTAGGCGATGCGCGGATCGTGCGGGCCGCCTTCGCCGAGCTGAGCGCCGAGCGGCTGCGCGGGCTGGCCCAGAGGATCGCGGCGCAGCCGGGCGGGGTGGCGTTGCTCGGGGCCGGCGGCGCGCGGGTCGCGCTCGTGGCGGCATGCGCGCCCGATAGCGGGCGCGACGCTCAGGCGCTGCTGAAGGCGGGGCTCGCTGTGCTCGACGGGCGCGGGGGCGGTAACCGGCTGCTAGCGCAGGGCGGCGGGGCGAGGATGGAGTTGCTGGAGGCGGCCCTCGACGCTATGCTGGCGGCGGCGCGCCTCCAGGCAGGCGGCTGAGGGATAGGCCGGCGGGCGCTGCGCCTCCGCCGGAGGTGAGCCTCACCTGCGCGGTGGGCGGCACTTGGGCAGTGCGTGCCTTTGCAGGCGGGCTCCGCCCCCTGCACCCCCGCCGGGCTTCACCTGCGCGGTGGGCGGCACTTGGGCAGTGCGTGCCTTTGCAGGCGGGCTCTGCCCCTTGCACCCCCGCCGGGCTTCACCTGTGCGGTGGGCAGCACTTGGGCAGTGCGTGCCTTTGCAGGCGGGCTCCGCCCCCTGCACCCCCGCCGGAGTGGGCGCTGCCCCCTCCGGACCACCCCCAAGCCGGAGGGCCGTACCGTGCCACCACCCGGCGGCGTACCCGTCTCATTGTCAGGCAGAGCCATCCGCCTCGGCCGGTGGCAGATCTGCGGTTGGGGTGGTGTGCGTGCATCGGTTGTGCCGCCCGCTTCCTCACACCAGATTCTGGAAAGCTTGCCTGCGGCATGCTGGAACCGGCAGAGCCATCCGCTTCGGCCGGTGGCAGATCTGCGGTTGGGGTGGTGTGCGTGCATCGGTTGTGCCGCCCGCTTCCTCACACCAGATTCTGGAAAGCTTGCCTGCAGCGGAATGGCGGCGGCACGCCGGAACGAACAGGGCGCAACCAGCGGGCGTGGGCCACCGCGCTTGGCCGGGGCTCAAGCCCGACGATGAGACGAGATAGCAGATCAGCGGCGGCACGGCACTGGCTTCCGGCTTGGGGTCCAGGGGCGAGGCTCCTGGCGCAGGGGGTGTCGGGGGGCGTGCGTACGCCCCCGACAACACAAGCGGGGCACGGGGCGCCAGCCCCGCATCCCCCAACGGGGTGCAGGGCGCCTTCAGGCAGACGGCTGACAAGCAACCTGTTGCAGCCGCCCCGTAGCCGTGTTATAATCCCGCGCATCGTTCGCAGGCCACGTCGCCTGGGGCGCAATAGAGCTCATCAAGAGGGGCTGAGGGACTGGCCCGACGAAGCCCGGCAACCACGGAGGAAGTGAGAAGCGGGAAGTGAGAAGTGAGAACGCCCGCGGTTCGACCTTCTACCTTCTGCCTTCACACTTCGGCCCGCACGGTGCCAATTCCAGCGGCGGTGCGCTTGCCCGCCGAGAGATGAGAGGAGCGACGGGGAGCCTCTCGCCATGCGAGCGGCTTTTTTTGCGGCGATGAGCGAAGAACTACGCACAGTCTGGTGGGAACCGGGCGCCGTCTGCCTGATCGATCAGCGCCGGCTCCCTCACGAGCAGATCACGGTGCGCTGCACAGATGTGGCGGCCGTCGGCCGGGCCATCAAGGAGATGGTGGTGCGCGGGGCCCCGGCGATCGGCTGCGCCGCGGCCTACGGCATGGCCCTCGCCGCCGCCGAGGGCGCCCGCTCCGGCACCTCGTACCAGGATGCCCTCGCGCTCCTGGATCGGCTGGCCAAGGCGAAGGAACTGCTCGATGCGCAACGCCCCACTGCGGTGAACCTCGCCTGGGCCACCGGGCGCGTGCTGACCGCCGCCCGCCGCTTTGTCGAAGCCGTCTCGCTCCCGGCCACCGAGTGGCCCACCACGGAGGAGATCGCCACGCGGGTGCTCGACGAGGCCCACGCCATCCTGGCCGAGGATCTGGCGATGTGCCACGCGATCGGCGAGCACGGCGCCCCGCTCATCCCGCCCCGCGGCCACGTGCTGACCCACTGCAACGCAGGCGGGCTGGCCACGGCGGGCTACGGTACGGCCCTCGCCCCCATCCGCACCGCCCACAGCCAGGGCCGCACGCTCCACGTGTATGTGGACGAGACGCGGCCCTTCTTGCAAGGCGCCCGGCTCACCGCCTGGGAGCTGCGACAGGCTGGCATCCCCCAGACGCTGATCACCGATAATATGGCCGGCTACATGATGCGGAAGGGCGAGGTAGACTGCATCATCGTCGGCGCCGATCGGATCGTCGCAAACGGCGATGTAGCCAACAAGATCGGCACCTATAGCCTGGCGGTGCTGGCAAAGGCCCACAACCTGCCCTTCTACGTCGCCGCGCCCTCCTCCACGATCGACCTCAGCCTCGCCAGCGGCGACGAGATCCCGATCGAGGAGCGTCCCGCCGCCGAGGTGACCCACCTGGGCGGCCAGCCGATCGCGCCAGAAGGCGTGCAGGCGGCCCATCCGGCGTTCGACATCACCCCGCACGAGCTGGTCACGGCGATCATCACCGAGCGTGGCGTGATCTACCCGCCCTTCGAGGAGGGGCTTCAGAGGGTAAAGGCAACCGAGGGTAACGGGCAGCCACGCTAGAGCTGCCACGATCCCCGGAGCGATACCCTGCTCCCTGCACTATGGCGCTACCATTTTCGCCGGGCTGTCTCCCGCTGCCGCGGGGCGGCGCACCCTATCGCGGGCCAGGGGCGGCCCTCGCACGCGCCGCCGGCAACCGCGGCGTGGCTACCCTCGCGCAGCGCGGCCCGCGGGAGGCGCCGCTAGCCCTCGGCGCCGCCGGCTTCCCCGGCCTGAGCCTGGATCTCGAGCGGGAGCGGGCCAGGGTGGATCGGGAGGCCGCCGAGCGCTCGATCGCCCGGGTGGGGCTTGCCTATCTGCGGGACGAGCGCTCAGCCGGCGCGCCGCCGAGCGAGCATATCGGCGCCATGGTCGAGCAGCTGCGGCAGGCCGAGCAGAGCCGCCCCCGCGTGGTCAAAGCCGAGCTGATCGGCCCGGTGAGCCTCGCGCTGCAGCTGACGGACGAGCAGGAGCAGCCCCTGGCCTACGATCCGCCGTTGCGGGAGGCGCTGGTGCAGCATGTGGCGCTGCGGGCCGCCTGGATGCACGACCTGATCGGCTCGGCGGGCGTGAGCGCCCTGATCTGCCTCGACGAGCCTTTCCTCGACGCGCTCGGCTCGGCCTTCTGCCCGCTCGATTGGGAAGAGGGCGGCGACCTGCTGGCCCGCACCCTCGGCGATATGCCCGGCCCACGGGGCCTCTGCACGGCCGGCGCGCCGAACTGGGCTGTCCTGGTGGCCCAGCCGGTAGACCTGCTGCTCTTCGACGCCTACGAGCACGGCGCCGGGATCGTCCAGGCGGCGCGCAGCGTCGTCGGCTTCTTAGAGCGGGGCGGCGCCATCGGCTGGGGGATCGTGCCGACCGATCCGTCGGCCCTGGCCCAGGAGCGGACGGAGACTCTGGCCCAACGGCTCGTCTCCACTGTAGAATATCTGGCCGCCGCCGGGGATCTCACCCCCGCGCAGATCGGCGCGCAGAGCGTGGTCAGCACCAGCAGCGGGCTGGCCCACCTGCCGCCGGATCTCGCCGAGCAGGCGACGGCTCTCTGCGCCGAGGTCGCCGCTGCGGCCAGAGCGATGTTTGGCCTAGACAGCTAACGAGGAGTACCTATCGTGCGGATCGTCGTGACGGGCTCGCTGGCGTTCGACTACATCATGGATTTCCCCGGCTACTTCAAGGACCATATGCTGATGGAGAAGGCGCATATGCTCTCCGTCAGCTTCCTGGTGGACTCGATGCGCAAGATGCGCGGCGGGGTGGCCGGCAACATCGCCTACAACCTGGCGCTGCTTGGCGAGCGCCCACTGCTGGTGGGCACAGCCGGCCACGACTTCGGCGAGTATCGCGCTCGCCTGGAGCGGGATGGGGTGGATACGAGCGGGGTGATCGAGATCGAGCACGAGTTCACCTCCTCCTGCTTCATCAACACCGACAAGGCCAACAACCAGATCGTCGCCTTCTACGCCGGGGCGATGAGCCACGACCATCGCTTCTCGCTTAGCGAGCGGGGCCTCGACCAGCGGGATCTTGTGCTGATCTCGCCCACCAGCCCCGAGGCGATCGAGCGCTTCGCCAGAGAATGCCAGCAGCGGGGCATTCCCTACATCTTCGACCCCGGCAAGCAGACGCCGCGCCTGGAGGCGCAGCACCTGCGCATGGGCCTTGAGGGCGCCAGAGTGCTGGTGGGCAACGACTACGAGTTCGGCATGATGGCGAAGAAGCTGGCGATCAGCGAGGCCGAGCTGATCGCCTCCGTGCCGCTCACCGTCGTCACTCGCGGCGCCGAGGGCTCGCTGATCTACAGCTCGGGCCGGCTGGCCGCCGAGATCCCGACGGCCGCGGTGCGCGAGGTGACCGATCCAACCGGCGCCGGCGACGCCTACCTGGCCGGGCTGGCCTTCGGCATCGCCCGCGACCTGCCGCTGGAGGTGACCGGCCGCGTGGCCGCGCTCGCCGCCGCCTACGCCATCGAGCAGCGGGGCTGCCAGGAGCATAGCTACAGCCGCCACGAGTTCGCCGAGCGCTACCGGGCCGCCTTTGGCCAGGAGTTGCCGGCCGCCGCGCTCGGCGCCGCGAGTGTGGCGTAGTATCCGTAGTCCGTAACCCGTAGTCCGTAGTCTGTACGGCCCTGAGTCAAAGTAGCCAGGGATCTACAGCGGAGCGATATATCGGGCGGCCCGTTGTGGCCGCCCATCAAGAAGGAGCAACCGACCCAATGACCAGCTACGACATTAAGGATCTGAGCCTGGCCGACCAGGGCCGCAAGCGCATGGACTGGGCCGAGCAGGAGATGCCCGTGCTGCGCCTGATCAAGGAGCGCTTCGCCAAGGAGCGCCCTCTCGCCGGCGTTAAGCTCTCCGCCTGCCTCCACGTGACGACCGAGACCGGCAACCTGATGCGGGCCCTCGCCGCCGCCGGCGCCGATGTGGTGCTCTGCGCCTCCAACCCGCTCAGCACGCAGGACGATGTTGCCGCCGCCCTCGTGGCCTACGAGGAGATCCCGGTCTACGCGATCAAGGGCGAGAGCAACGAGGTCTACTACCAGCACATCAAGGCCGCCCTCGACCACAACCCCCAGATCACCATGGACGACGGCGCCGACCTGGTGAGCGGCATCCTCAAGGACCGGCCCGACCTGATCAAGAACATGCTGGGCTCGACCGAGGAGACCACCACCGGCGTGATCCGGCTCAAGGCGATGGCCGCCGAGGGCGCCCTGCCCTTCCCGGTGATTTCGGTGAACGACAGCGACACCAAGCACATGTTCGATAACCGCTACGGCACCGGCCAGAGCACGCTGGACGGCCTGATCCGTGCGACGAACATCCTGCTGGCCGGCAAGACCTTCGTGGTGGCCGGCTACGGCTGGTGCTCCCGCGGCATCGCCGAGCGGGCCCGCGGCCTCGGCGCCAATGTGATCGTCACCGAGATCAACCCGGTCAAGGCCCTCGAGGCGGTGATGGACGGCTTCCGCGTGATGCCGATGGAGCAGGCCGCGCCGCTGGCCGACTTCATCGTGACGGCCACCGGCAACAAGCACGTGCTCGACACCCCGGTCTTCCAGGCGCTGAAGGACGGCGCGGTGATCGCCAACAGCGGCCACTTCAACGTGGAGATCAACATTCCGGCCCTGGAGCAGATGACCGTCGAGAAGCGGCAGCCCCGCGCCTTCGTGGACCAGTACATCCTCAGCGACGGCCGCCGGATCAACCTACTCGGCGAGGGCCGCCTGATCAACCTCGCCAGCGCCGAGGGCCACCCCAGCGCGGTGATGGATATGAGCTTCGCCAACCAGGCTCTCGCCAGCGAGTACCTGCTGAAGAACCAGGGCAAGCTCGCCGTCGGGGTCCACGCCCTGCCTAAGGAGCTCGACCAGGAGATCGCCGCGCTCAAGCTGAAGGCCATGGGCATCAGCATCGACACCCTCACCCCCGAGCAGAGCGCTTACCTCAACAGCTGGCAGGAAGGCACGTAGGAGGAGCAGGCTCAGGATCGCCCGTAGACCGCTAACCTCTAAGGGCGCCCCATTGTGGGCGCCCCTCCCAAAACCGTAAGGGCGCCCCGTCGTGGCCGCCCCTCCCAGAGGATTGATATGTCAACCACATTTACCACCTCCCCCCGCTTCTACTTCACGAGCGAGAGCGTCTCAAGCGGCCACCCCGACAAGATGTGCGACCAGATCAGCGATGCGATCCTCGACGCTTTCCTGGCCCACGACCCGCGGGCCCGCGTGGCTGTAGAGACCGCTACCACCACCGGTCTGATCGTGGTGCTCGGCGAGGTGACCTACGAGAAGGGCTACATCCCGATCGAGGAGATCGTGCGCAAGACGGTGAAGGATATCGGCTACACCAGCGCCGACTTCGGCTTCGACGCCGACACCTGCGGCGTGCTGGTGGCCATCCACGGCCAGTCGCCCGATATCGCCCTGGGCGTGGACAAGGCCCTGGAGGCCAAGACCGGCGAGATGAGCGAGGCCGAGGTCGAGGCGATCGGCGCGGGCGACCAGGGCATGATGTTCGGCTTCGCCTGCAACGAGACGCCCGAGCTGATGCCGGCATCGATCGCCCTGGCCCACCGCCTGGTGCGCCGCCTGGAGAAGCAGCGCAAGGAGGGCGCGCTGCCCTACCTGCGCCCCGACGCCAAGGCTCAGGTGACGGTGGAGTATAGCTACGGCAAGCCGGTGCGGGTGGACACGGTGCTGATCTCGACCCAGCACGCGCCCAATGTAAGCCAGGAGCAGATCCGCGAGGATCTGATCGAGGATGTGATCCGCGCCGAGATCCCCGGCGAGTGGCTCGACGAGAAGACGAAGTATTTCGTCAACCCCACCGGCCGCTTCGTGGTTGGCGGCCCCATGGGCGATAGCGGCCTCACCGGGCGCAAGATCATCGTGGATACCTACGGCGGCGTGGCTCGCCACGGCGGCGGCGCCTTCTCCGGCAAGGACCCGAGCAAGGTGGATCGCAGCGCGGCCTACGCGACCCGCTGGGTGGCGAAGAATATCGTCGCCGCCGGTCTCGCCGATCGCTGCGAGCTGCAGGTGAGCTACGCGATCGGCGTGGCCCGCCCGCTCTCGCTCAGCGTCGAGACCTTCGGCACCGGCAAGGTGGCCGATGAGGTGATCATCAAGGCGGTGAGCGAGGTGTTCGACCTGCGCCCCGGCGCGATCATCCGCGACCTCGACCTGCGCCGGCCGATCTATAACCAGACGGCGAGCGGCGGCCACTTCGGCCGCACCGATATCGACCTGCCCTGGGAGCGGACCGACCGGGTGGAGGCGCTGCGGAAGGCGGCTGGGCTGTAGTCCTCCGGGCGGGGGCGGGTGGGCAACCCCCACCGCCCCTCGCCGCGGGGCGCTGCCCCGAAGCACTACCACCTCCACGGTGCGTGTGGATGCGGGCGAGCGCTACTCCCCCGGCAAAGGTGCAAGCGCTTCGCGCCACTTCGTTCGGCGCCCCTCTGCACACCCCCAAGCCGACGCCTTTCCTGAGCGAGACGGCTGGCGGCGCATGCCCCTCTGCACTGTGAGCGGGTATGGCACTACTCGCTCGACGGCAGCAGCCCTACAGCTTCGCTGCCCAAGGGATTATTGGTGGGGGCGAAGCTGCCCGGCAGCGGGCGCGCAATTGGGAACGCATCG